>NZ_RZPB01000286.1:0-835 GCF_003998535.1 Mesorhizobium sp. M7A.F.Ca.AU.002.02.1.1
CTTGGAGTGCTGCGCGCCGGCGCCGGCGCCGCCGCCGCCCTGCGTACGCAGCACGAACGGCATCTTGACCTGGCCGTTCCAGATGTAATTGTAGATCGATGCCTGGTTGACCAGCGCATCGAGCGTCAGCGGCACGAAATCCGCATACATGATTTCCAGCACCGGCCGCGTGCCGGTCATCGCGGCGGTCACGGCCATGGCGGTCAGCGCCTGTTCGGAGATCGGCGTGTCGCGCACCCGCGTTTCGCCGAATTCCTCCATCAGCCCTTTCGTCACCTTGAAGACGCCGCCATAGCGTCCGATGTCCTCGCCGAAGACGAAGACGGAGGGGTCGGCCTGCATCTCTTCGCGCAGTGCCGCATTGAGCGCTTCGGCATACCGCATCATGGCCATGTCAGTGTGCCTCGCTGTAGGGGTTGCAGGCTTCGTCGAGCGAGAATTCGGGCATCGGGTCGGAGAGGGCCGCCGCGAATGCCTCGTCGACCTCAGCTCTGGCCGCCACCTCGATTGCCGCGAGTTTCGCCTCGCCGACGTCGCCCAAAAGCGCCTTGCGCGAGACGAGCAACGGGTCACGTTCCTTCCAGGCCGCAATATCCTCCGGCTTCTGGTAACCGCCCATGTCGGAGGTGGAGAAACCTTCGACGCGGTAGGTCTTACATTCGACCATGCCTGGGCCTTCGCCGCGCCTGGCGCGCTCGACCATGGCCGACACGGCACGGTAGACAGCCACCGCGTCATTGCCGTCGACGATCTCGGCCGGCATCGCGTAGCCGGCGGCGCGGATCGACAGGTCCTCGACCGGCGACTGGACCTCGGAGGGAACGGTCAGGCCGAA
>NZ_RZPB01000286.1:845-7080 GCF_003998535.1 Mesorhizobium sp. M7A.F.Ca.AU.002.02.1.1
CCCCGCCATGTTCATGGCTTCGTGGCAGATGCCGGTTTGCGCGGCGCCGTCGCCAAAGACGCACATGGCGACATTGCCGGTGCCGAGGATCTGCATCGACAGCGCCATGCCGGTGGCGGCTGGAATGCCCGCGCCGACAATGGCATTGCCGCCGATCACGCCCTTTTCGGCATCGGCCACCAGCATGTGGCCGGCGCGCCCGCCGCAGGCACCGGTGGCCCGCCCGAAGATCTCGGCCACCACCGGGTGCACGGCCATGCCCTTGCCGATATAGACCGCGTGGCCACGATGGGTGGTGGCGACCTTGTCGCCGGCCTCCAGCACGGCGGTCGCGGCGACGCCGACGGCTTCCTGGCCATCGCAGCGATGGATCGGACCGCGCGTGCGTCCTTCCTTGTGAAGCGCCCCAAGGCCCTCTTCGAGATGCCGCACCAGCAGCATCCGGCGATAGATTTCCAGATGTTGTTCGACGGAAGGAGTGTTTTTCACCGATATCCCCGAGTTCGTGCCGAAATTAAATACAAAAGTGTCGACACTTTGCAAGCGCTTCTGCAAGATAGGGCAAAACAAGTTTGTGAAAAGGGGATCGATCATGCGTTTGGAGGGCAAGGCGGCCATCGTCACCGGAGCCGGCGCCGGTATCGGCGCGGCCGTCACGGAACTGTTTGCGAAGGAGGGCGCGCGCGTTCTGGTCGTCGATCGCGACGGCGCGCGGGCCGGCGAGGTGGCCGGCAGGACCGGAGCGCTGGCCTGGGAGGCGGACGTCTCGGACGAAGTCTCCGTGGCGACGATGGTGCGCCGCGCGCAAGAGGCCTTCGGCCGGGTGGACATTCTGGTCAACAATGCCGGTTACGGCATACGCGGTTCGGTTGTCACCACCGCGGCGGCGGATTGGGACGCGCTCATGGCCGTGAACCTCAAGGGCGTCTTTCTCTGCTCCAAATATGTCATTCCCGTCATGGCCGCGGGCGGCGGCGGGGTGATCGTGAACACCGCTTCCAACGTGGCCCATGTCGGACTTGCCGATCGGGCGGCCTATGTCGCCTCCAAGGGCGGCGTC
Source organism: Mesorhizobium sp. M7A.F.Ca.AU.002.02.1.1 (assembly GCF_003998535.1). NCBI lineage: Bacteria > Pseudomonadati > Pseudomonadota > Alphaproteobacteria > Hyphomicrobiales > Phyllobacteriaceae > Mesorhizobium > Mesorhizobium sp. M7A.F.Ca.AU.002.02.1.1. The sequence continues at coordinate 1,906 of NZ_RZPB01000286.1, forward strand.
GCGGCGCTGACGCGTGCCATGGCGCTTGACCATGTTGCGGACAAGATCCGCGTCAACGCCGTGGCACCGGGTGTGACCTGGTCGAGCTATTTCGAAACCATGCTGGAAACCCATCCCGATCCTCAGGGGTTTGTCGCGGCATTGAACGCGCGCTCACCGATGAATCGCGTCGCGCAGCCGGTTGAAATCGCAAATGCAATCCTGTGGCTCGCCAGTGACGAATCCTCTTTCGCCACCGGCTCGATCCTGACGGTCGACGGCGGCATGACCGCCTGGTAAGGCACGCCCCTGTCGTTGCGTAAGACGAAGCCTGCCCGTTTCAGGCAACGGGCCGGATGGAACGCAGGGCACGCAGCATCTCGTCGAGGTCGGCGCAGGGCAGGCAGCCTAGGTCTGCTATATCCTTGGTCACGTCGACCGGCAGGCCCGAATTGGACTCCTTGGGCACTTCGTTCAATCGTCCGCCGATGAGCACCGGCAAGGCAAGTCCGCGTGCCGCCATCGCTGCTTTCACCGCCTGTGCATAACGCAGCGCCACGCCATTGTAAGTGCTGACGGCGATCGCATCGGCCCCGGTTTCGGCGGCGCGGGCGACGAGTGTTTCCGGGTCGACGGCCACACCGGCATCGGCGATGACGATGCCCAGGCCTTCAAGCGCCTGTTCGACGAGATATTTTCCGTGCTCATGCACGTCGGTCGTGCCGATGCAGACGGTCAGGGGTCTAGGGCTTTCCAGCGGCTTTTGCGTCGCGACCCAGGCGACGGCCTTGTGGTTGAGCTCGCGCGCCCATTCGGCATGGATCAGCGGCGTGCGTCCGCGGATGCCGTCCGCGCCCGGGCCGAACAGCGCCTCCATGCGCTTCGGCCCCATGCGGCGGATGGCGAACATCAGCGCGGCCGGGTCTTCGGTATCCACCCCGCGCTCGGCCAGCCCTTTCATGACGGCACCGGCAAAGCGACGCCCGCCTTCGACCAGCACATCGGCCATCGCCTCCACCCTGGCCCAGTCGAAGACGGGGTCGTAGAAGGGGGCGTGCAGCGTGAGCCGGTGCGCGAAGGTTTGTGCGTCGATGATCTCGTCGACATCGGGAATGCGCTGGTTCTCGGTTACCGGTACCGGATTGATCGCATGGCCGGAGGGCCATCGCCCGACAGCCAGTATGTCGGCCAGGAGATAACTCGCCAGGGTTGCGTAATTGCCTGCCGGGGTCGACTGGTAGGAAACGGTGTTGCCGAAGATCATGGTGCCCGGCGTATCGCTGACCCGCACCAGCGCGGCATGGAAGGCAGCGCGCGACAGTGGATCGCTGAAGTGGTGGCCGTAGCAATGGCCGAGCCGCGCGCCGATCAGATCCTCGACGATGTGCTTTTCGACCAGCACCATGCCGAGCGCGCAGGCCATGTCGATGAACAGCCCGGCGAAGCCGTCGTCGAGATTGGAATGGACAAGGATTTCGGCATCCTGCGCGGCAATCAGGCCGAGGGCGGTGACGGTCGCTTCGGTGGTCGCGACATCATCGTCCCAGTAGGGCAGCCGGAAGGTGAAATACTGCCCCAGATTGCCGATGGCCGTTGCACCGGCGGCGATGGCGGCGCGGGTGTTTTCCACCGCGCCCGGCAGGCCGAGCATGAAGTCGCCGAAATGCGCGGCAGCGGGCGCGGCGTTGGTGATGCGGGCGAAATCCTCGGGGCCGGTGAGCACGATGCCGGTGCCGCGCGCGGCCTTTGCACGCATGGCTTGGGGATAACCCATCGACCAGTCGAGGGTGATGCCGAAACGGTCGACCGTTACCCCTGCCTTGCGGCATTGCTCATGCACCTCGCCGATCGCGGCCACGGTGCGGTCGACGCTTCTGAAGCCGATATGGGCGTGCTGCATGACTCGCTTTTCGGCCGCTGCCTTGCGCTTCCATGCGGCTTCGGACGGCATCCCAGTCTCGGTCAGGAAGCGGCAGCTGCCGAGGCGCCAGTCGCGCGCCATGACGCGTCCTTCGGCGAGGAGCTCGGCGCCAGGCTTGAGGCGCGGGTCGAGGAGGGCGGGGCTGAGGTCAGCGATCATGATGCTTTGCGATCAAGGTGAGCTTCGACAATGAAACGGCGAATGATGGCGGCAAGACCTTCGGGGTCGGCGAGGGGGTGAAAATGCGCACCGGGAACTGAAACAAACCGGGCATCCGGTATTGCCGCAGCGATCGCCTCCGAAAGGGCTGGCGGTGTCAGGATATCGCCGGTGGCCGCAATCACTTGAACCGGGGTGTCGATGCGCGGCAGATCGGCAAGGCGATCATGGTCGAGCAGCATGCGCACGCGCGCAGCACTGACTGTCAGCGGCGCCAGGGTGTCAGGGGCGGCGGCGACGGCTGCGTCGAGTTCCCCGGCATGCGTTTCGAGGTAGGACGGTTCGTGGCAGAGCACATGGCCGAGGCGCTGATAGGTCTCGGCCAAGCCGGCCTCCAGCAGTTCGGCGCGAGCGCTGAAGAGCGTGCGGAAACGGCTGTCGGCTCGCGCCCAGGAACTGCTGATCGTATAGCTCAGGCCAAGTTCCGAATGATCGAGCGCCAGCACCTGCGCGATGGCGCCACCAGTGGAATGCCCGACAATATGGGCGGGACCGCCCGTCTGCGCCAGCAGGCCGGCAATGTCGCTGGCGATCAGGGGAATGGAATAGGGGCTTTCGGGGCGATCGCTGCGACCGGCGCCGCGATGGTCGGTGACGATGACGCGATGGTCGGCCTCGAGCAGGCGTACCACACCAGTCCAGAACCTTCCATCACCGCCGAGCCCGGAGATGAGGATGAGGCGTGGGCCGGCGCTGCCTGATGTCTCGTAGTGGATGCGGCAGCCATCGGCGGCGGTGAAGAAGGGCATCAGCTGAGGCCCTCCCTGTCGAGCAACTCGCCAAGCGCCGCGACGAGACTGAGCGCCGTGAGCATCGAGGTTTTCGGATTGTTGGGCGAGGGTGCGTTGACGAGGCGGAAGGAGGCGGTGCCGGCGGTGCTCTCGACCTCGATTTCATGCATGTTGCCGGCAGCTTTCGGATCGGCAACCACGCGCACTGTGACTTTGTCGATACCTGCAGCGAGCGCCACGGCGAAGGCGGCGTTGAGGTTTTTCGGATAGAGCTTTGCCGCTTGCGCCGGCGTGCCTTCGAAGAGGGATACCGCGTCGTGCTCGGCCGACAGGCCAAGAGTGGCAAGCTCGACTTCCCAAGCTGTCGGCGGCTTGCGCGAGGTGTAGCGCACCCGCGCCTCAGGAAGTGCGGCTATCGCCCTGAGATAGTCGAGACCGCCCAACGCGCCTGACGGCAGGACCAAGCGCGCGCCGCTATTGCGCGAAGCATCGGTCAGCCTCGCGGCAAGGATCGGATCGGCGAATGCACCGATCGAAGCGATGATGGTCGGGATGCCGGCTTCGAGAAGCGCGGGCACATAAGCGGCCACCGCCTCCTGGCTTGCCGCCTCCACCACCGCCCGGGGGCGCGGACCGATCAGCGCGTCAAGCTGCGTGACAGTGCTGACATTCGCCGGCAAGTCGCGGCGGGTACCTTCGCGCATCAGCGCCACCCAGCAAACCGAGTCCACTGGGAAAGCTGAGACGATCTCGCGCGCGATCGTGCCGAAGCCGATGAGGCCGAGCGTCACCATCCGAGGCTTCTTCAGGGATTCTGCCTCAGGGGATCGAACTTGTCGGCGAGGTCTGCCCCGAACACCGTCTTGCGCTCGATTTCCAGAACGTTTTCGGGGCGCGGGAAATTGGACGGCACACGGTCACCTGGCTTGCGCGGCTTGCCGATCAGGCGAAAGAAATCCTCGAGCCCGTTCGGCACGATCAACCAGATCCAGCGCAGGCGCGTGTCGCCGTCGTTGATGAACATGTGTCGGACATTCTTCGGCAGGAACACCACGCTGTCCGGTTCCAGCGGATATTCCTTGCCGTCGATGACGGCGCGGCCATGGCCTTCGATGACATAGACCGTCTCTTCGTTGCGGTCATGCGTGTGTTCGCGCACATAGCCGCCGGGCGCTACCGACTGCGTGCCCAGCGCGAAGGGGTGCTCCATGCCGACGATGTGCGGCGCGAGCGCCACGTCGATATGGCCGTTTGCGGGAACCGGCTGCCAGTAGCTTTCGCGCGTTTCGGTTCCGGAAACATGGATGCCAGAGGGCGCGGGTGGAAGGTTGGTGTCGTCCATGGCTCTGCCTGTCGAATGGAGCTGCGAAGGTCGTTCGGGCGCGTTGCTGACTTGGAGAGGGTACAGCGCAAAAAGTGTCGACACAATAGTAGACAGATTAAATTTCGTGCCTCTATATAGTGCTGTGTCGATGATGGCAGGGGAATGCCGATGGGCGAGTACGATGTTCTGGTGATCGGTTCGGGATCGGCGGCCTGCTCGGCAGCGCTGCGGGCCGCCAAGGGTGGCCTCAGGGTGCTCGTCATCGAAAAGAGCGAATGGTTGGGCGGCACCTCGGCCATGTCCGGTGCCGGGGTCTGGATACCCGCCAACCATGTCGCGGCCGAAGCCGGCATCGCCGACAGCCGCGAGGATGCGCTCGCCTATCTGCGTGCGGTCGCGCCCGAAGGATGGGAGCAGAAGGAAGATGCGCTCTGGGGCGCTTTCGCCAAGGCCGCGCCGGACATGCTGCACTTTCTGTCCGTCAACACGCCGCTCGATTTTCGCTTGATCAACGAGCCCGATCCCTTTGCCGAAGCGCCGGGCGGGAAACTCTATGGCCGCATGCTCTCGCCGAGGCCGCTCAGCCGCCGTCTCCTCGGCAAGTTTGCGCGGAGTCTGCGCCGCTCCACCTTGCCGCACAGCTTTACCTACCAGGAGATCGTCGACCTCGATCTCTATCACCATCCCATCCGCGCCGGGTTCAAGGTCTGGCCGAAGCTTCTATGGCGATGGCTGACGAATTCCGGCGGCCAGGGCACGGCACTGATGACCGGGCTGATCAAGGGCTGCCTCGATGCCGGCGTCACCTTTCAGCCGGGAACGCGCGCCGTCACCCTGCTTCAGGATCCGGACTCACGCATCGCCGGCGCGGAGGTGGAGAGCAAGGGCCGGCGCACGAAGATCGTCGCGCGCCGCGGCGTCGTCATCGCAACCGGCGGCTTCGAATGGGACGCCGAGATGCGCGCACGCCACTTCCCCGGCGCCTTCGACCGGATCGGCAG
>NZ_RZPB01000287.1:0-7077 GCF_003998535.1 Mesorhizobium sp. M7A.F.Ca.AU.002.02.1.1
ACTCAGTTCGTGCGCCTTTTGCCGATTGCGTTGCATGTGCCGTGCCAAGCCAAAAAGCATTGATAAACCGCCGATGGATCAGCTTTTGCCCTGTTGCGCATTCTACATTGTGGGATATGCGACAATGCCCAAGCGGTTGAATCGTCGTGTTGCAGAACCCCAGACGGGTCATGACTGCTATTCTTAGGACAGTGCGCAGCAAGCCGCTACTCGCTGCACTCCAGGCACACCATTTCCATAATCAAGCGGTGGGTGCTATGTTGACCGAGCTGTCGACCAGGGAACGGTGTGAGGCCTCAGATCCCTCCATATTGTTGCACCCGCCGGTCCAACAGGACTGCAGGTCCGGCCTCAAAGGATCTTGGCTGCTATGGCGACATTGCGGTGCACGCCGCTTTCCGACCAATGATGTGCGTCCAGGTCGAGGCCGGCCCTAATGAACCACCGCCTTGGCACCCTCGCCCATCTCATTTCGGCATCGACAAGCTAGACCAGAGCGCACTTGCAAGGCGCCATGCAGTCCTGTCGGCGGGCGAACTGTTGGTGACGGGTACAGCTGCGAGCGAACGTTCATCCACCGACGCACAGCGCGGACTGTCGCTTTTCAAATTAGGAAATCTCTGTAGCCACCATTCATGAGCGCGCGGCCACGCGAGACGGCCCGACGGATGCGGTCGCGCAGATGATCGCGAGGATCCGCCCAGTCGGCATGGACGCGCCGTTGACCGATGAGAACTTCGGCGAGCTCGCGATGAGGTGCTCCGGCGAGCGAACCGTCGAGCGCACGAAGAACGAAGGACAAACGAACGCCGCGCTTTTCCGGCGCAAACAAGCGGGGGGGCAACTGTTGCCCTAGACTGAGAGCATTGAGGCACTCCAGTCCCCTCAGTCGATGCTTTAAAAGCACCGCGGGCCAGATGGCTTGCGTATGCAGGCAAACAGGGTGGAGGATATTCGCGCCCGAGACGGCGAGCTGCAGCGCGTGGTCCGCATTGCGAAGAAGAACATGCTGGCTCTTGTCGGGCGCCAGCAGGACGATTGCACGACAGGGCAATGCCGAGAGTTCGAACGGCGGTGTCGGCGACGAGGCAGGCAACCGTTCCGCAATGACCGGCAGCACATGGACGCACCAGAGCGGACACCAGAATACGACCGAAGCGCGGCCACAAGACTCCGCGAAACAGAACACCCCAGCGTGACAGGTCGCCGGCCGACGCGACCATATCGAGAAAGGATTGGAGAGACCAAGTCTTGCAATGCTGGCGCGCAGCGGTCAGATCGCGCTGGAACGCTGGATTGCGGCGTAAGAACTCCCAAGCCCACTCCCGCAGCGTCAGGCCAGCGGTGTAGTCGTATGATCTTTCATCCCGCCAATCGGCCTGATCCGCGCCAGTCAGGAGATTCATGACTGACATCCCCTGCCCGCGCCTGCGTGCGTCGAAACATTATGCCACTTCGCAAAGCATCGGCGAAGGCAGCAGACGTCGAAGACCCCGTTTCGTTGAAGCGTCAGCCATCGCCACTGTCGGCGACAGAAGATGTGCCCAAATTGCCACCAGACCGTCGAACTGGCACAGCGACGGCCAGCGCGACCTGGAATTGATCCCGTAACGGTCATCGGCTCCTGCGTCGCGATCCAGACGTCCCTTGAAGGCGCAGTAGCGCGGCAGTGGATCGCACGCTGCTTGTCGGCAAGTTGTCGTAGCGGCGGCGCCATAGGCACGGTCATCGGAGGGTCTCCTGCGGCAAGCTTTCGCCATTGGAGGCCAATCTCCCCGCTAGGGCAGCCTGTGCAGTTGCACAGGTGAAGCGGATCAATCAGGGGGAGCCATGGCGGAAACTGGATGATGGCGGCTTGAGGAGAGCGGCGTATCGAGGCGGGTGATGAAGCCTGCCAGTACCTCTCAAGGAGAGTGATACGCCATGAACGAGACTATCAACACATTGTTCGCCTTCGTCAGCCCGACGAAATCGATGATACCCTGACGGATGTACTTCGCAGCGGCGCGCGCAAATTGCTTGCGCATGCGATCGAGATGGAGGCCGAGGCGTATGCCAAGGCGGTCGACTGCCTGACGAAAGATCATATTGCGTCGCTGGCGCTCTACGATTTCCCCGCCCAACACTGGGATCATCTGCGAACGTCCAATCCCATCGAAAGCGTCTTTGCAACCGTTCGCTATCGCACGGTGCGTACCAAGGGCTCGCTATCCTCGAAAACCGCCCAGCTGATGGTCTTCAAGCTGTTGGCCGCGGCCAGGAAGTGGCGACGATTGAAAGGACAAAATCAGTTGCCGAAACTCATCGCAGGTGCCAGGTTCCTGGACGGAATCCAGGTCATCGAAACGAAGCCGCAGAGCGCCGCTTGATCAGCCTCGTCACCCAAATTCCAGCATAGCTCCATCGGAACTGCCAGCCTTCCTTGCCGATCAGGCGCATATCAGCGCTGACGATACCGAGGACGGCGATGGCGGTCACCTCCAGGCCGCCGAGTAACGACCCTCAAAACACCGCACTGGTCGAGGCCAGCCTGAACCGGTATCTTGTGCCTGCCCTCGGGAGTCGCTCTATCCACCATGTGATCGACACCGACATTGCTAACATCACCAAGAAGATCGTCGCCGGGGGTCACCCGCAAGCGGCTAACACGGCCTTCTGGTGTATGCGGGCATTTTTCAACTGGTGTCGCAAACCGCCGCAACGGCTCATCCGCGGTTTCCCCGCGAGGGATTGGAAAATCCGGATCCGGCCCCGATCGTCAAGCGCAAGCGAGTGGTGAACGATGCCGAACTGGCGGCTATATGAACGGGCTGTGAGCCCGAACCGGGCGATATCGGCTATTCGTTCGGCTCCATCGTCAAGCTGCTCATTCTGACCGGACAGAGGCGTACGGAAGTTGCCGCGATGCGTTGGTCCTCAACCTTGAAGCCGGAACATGGAACTATCGGGTGACCGCACGAAGAACGAAGAGCCTACGCTTATTCCGCTGTCCACACTGGCGGTGTCGGTCCCCCAGACGGTACCGAAGACCAATGACACGTTTTTTTCCCTGCGAGGGGCAACGAAAGAAGCCACTTCTCAGGCTACGCGAAGGGCAAGAAGGCTCTAGACGGCAAGGTCAATACTGACGGGGTGGCTTTGGAGAACTGGACCCTTCACGATCTGCGCAGGACGCTCGCGACAAATCTCGGCAGGCGGCAGGTATTGCCACACGTCATCGAGCACATACTGAATCACAAGGCGGCGTCCTTGACAGACATTGGCGAAATCTACAATCTCTATAGCAACGTCAAGGAGAAGCGCGAGGTGTTGCAGATGTGGTCAAATCACATCGAATGGCTGATCAAGCAGGCTGCGGATGACGCTCTGGCGGCGTAGCTGCTGGCATGGGCGGAAGATGCGGCGCAACAATCGTCAGAGCCTCATCGAATTGGAGATCATGCTTGACCAGCAAATGCGCGGCCAATGCTTCGATGGCCGACCAGTGATCGAGTACTAGCCGGGCCGTGCAATCTTCGATCCGCCTCCAACGGGGGCGGCGCGGCATCAGGAACCGCAACTCACCATAGATTCGCTTGGCATCCGCGTAGTCGCTGCTCCCCTCATTCCCATCGGACGCATTCATCGCCATATCGCGCGGGTCCAGATAGCCTTCGAATGCGGATTCTGCAAAAGGACCTGCCAGACACGCAACTATCTCTTGGATCGCTTCATCGCGTTGGAAATGTCGATCCATATCGTTCTCGAAAATCGGCTTTAGCTCCGAGGTGAATCCTTGCGCTGAATAGAAAACCGTGCCTTCGACAAAACCACCGCACTCTCCGTCACCGGCGTCGGGGTAAATACTAACACTTGAGAAAGCAGGGAGTTCACGGTCGTCGTCGAACATCTGACGGTGCAAAACGATGGCGGCCACCGCGTGCCCGGCTTCGTGATGCGCCACAGACGGGAGAAGATATTGGGAGGCTACATTCATGCGGTGCGGCTCTCAGATCTAGTTTCCATCCAAGCCCTGATATCGGATTCAAGCCATGCGACTCGGCCGGGGGAGATGCGACGCCGCTTAGGGAACAGGCCTGCCTTCAGAGTCGCGCGGTCGCGCTCGAACTGCGTTCCACTGAAGTGCTTCAGGGTCTTTGCCGACTGGCCGGCGGCCCAGGCAAGTGCCCGCTCGCCTTCCACATCTTCAAGCCAAAGATAGAGATCGTCGTCGGGAGCATCCAGCGTTGGACGGACATCAAATGCGTTCATGTCCGGACAGCCTTCAGAAAGAAGGGATAGAGGCTTCCGTTTGATCGGGAACGCTTAGTGTTGGTAGCGGCGCCCACATGTTCGAAAAGCGTGATCATTGATGAGTTCTTCCAGTCGGTGCGGCATCGCAGTGCTTTTGCGCATAGGACCGCAATTGTCGTGCCAACTGGGAAAATCGTTTCGGAACAACGTGATCGCTCTGGCAGCGTTGTGTCAGATGTCCGACATCGTCGAGAATCCGACAACGAGTGCTCCTCCTAATCACCGGATCAACCTCCGGCGCCAGTCGGTGACACCGCATTCCTCTGTCTTTCCAGGAGACGGCGTGGACATCAATGCCGTTCCTCACCGAACCCGCCTCCTAGCCCTTCGCCCATACGTCACGGCCGCCCCCCGGTTTGGCTTCAACCTGAAGGATTACGGCGTCCTCTTCGCAGAGAAGATCGGGTTGTTCGTGGCGCGCGCAGCGGAGCCCAAGGAGCTTTTCTGGGTTGCGGATACTGGCATGTCGATATTACGACCGTGTGTCCTTCGACAAGCTTGGTGGCTTCTTCAACCAGAATCTCGCCGCGGAGATCGAATCGTTATCTGCGCCGCAAAGTGCGGCCGGTGAGCGGCGTGGCCCTGCGTTCCAGTTGGCCACGGTCCTCGCTGGGACGAGCAAGTAAATGGCTTGCGCAGCAACGGTGCGATCACACCTGGAGCACGGCGTCATCAGGAAAGCGCCATCCTTGTGCGCCCACGACACCCTGGTCGCCATCGGCCGCATCGCGGGGGGGCACTGTGGGCGATAACCATTCATTGATCTGGGCGATTGAGGGTTCTGCCGGGGCGCTATTGCTGCTCGGTAGGGCTGCGGGCTGGCGAGTCTACCAAGGCGAGCAACGACAGGCGAGACGGCAGACATTACGTGACGGAACTTGATATTGCAGTGCAGCAAGCGTAGAGCACCGCGCGCTTATCGGAGTGTCGTCCATGGCCCTTACCAATGCTGGTAACGAGGCAGAACCTGTCGAACAATCGAGCCATTCTGAGGTCGAGCAGCACAGCACCAAGGCGCTGATGTTGGGCGCACTAGGTGTCGTTTATGGCGATATAGGCACCAGCCCGATCTATGCATTTCGCGAGGCGTTGCATGCATCAGCGGGTGGCAACGTCGCCAGCCGTGGCGACATCCTCGGCGTACTCTCGCTGATCATCTGGTCCCTGACGATCACCGTGACGATCAAATACATCATGTTCGTGCTCCGCGCCGACAATCGAGGCGAGGGCGGAGTGCTGTCGCTTATGGCGCTGGCGCGCAACAGTTTCCCGACCTGCTCTGCGGTGATCCTCGGCATCGGCATCGGCATCGGCATCGTCGGCGCGGCGCTTTTTTTTGGCGACGCCGTCATTACGCCGGCAATCTCGGTACTGTCGGCGGTCGAAGGTATGAATGTCGTCACGCCGACGTTCCAGCCCTATGTGGTGCCGCTGACACTGGCCATCCTGGCGATCGTGTTTGCGGTACAGCGGTTTGGCACCGGCGGCGTAGGATTGGTGTTCGGACCCGTTACCGCGCTGTGGTTCCTGGCCATCGGCCTTTCCGGGCTCAACCACATCATGGACGACCCGGAAATCCTGCTGGCAATCAGCCCGCATTACATCGTGTCGTTCCTGGTCAACTCGCCTGACGTCGCCTTCGTTACGGTTGGTGCAGTCTTCCTCGCCGTCACCGGAGCCGAGGCGCTCTACGCCGACCTCGGCCATTTCGGCCGCAAGCCGATCGTGCTCGCCTGGCTGGCGATCGTGTTCCCTTGTCTGTTGCTCAATTATGTCGGGCAAGGCGCCTTCGTGCTGGCAAATGGCGGCGTTGTCGGTCATCCGTTCTTCGAGATGAACCAGGGCTGGACGCTTATTCCGATGGTCGTGCTTGCCACGGCGGCGACCGTGATCGCCTGCCAGGCGGTGATCTCCGGCGCCTTTTCGCTGACCAGGCAAGCGGTACAGCTCAACATGCTGCCGCGTTTCGTCATCCAGCACACGTCGGAAAAACAGTCGGGCCAGATCTATCTGCCGCGCATCAACCTGATGCTGGCGCTGGTGGTGATGCTGCTGGTGGTCGGCTTCGGCGAATCCAGCCGGCTGGCCTCGGCCTACGGTATTTCGGTGACCGGCAATATGCTGGTGACGAACATACTGCTTTTTGTTGTGATGACGCGCATCTGGAAATGGCCGCTCGGCGTCGCGATAGCCTTAATGGCGGTGTTCGTCTTCATCGATACCGGCTTCTTTGCAGCTAACATCGTCAAGGTATTCGAAGGCGGCTGGGCCTCGCTTGCCATTGCCGCAGTGATCGTGATGACCATGTGGACTTGGATAAGAGGCAGCAGGTATCTATTTGACAAGACGCGCAGGAACCAGATTCCGCTCGATTTCCTTGCGGGCAATCTGTTGAAGAAGAAACCGCAGCTGGTGTCCGGTACGGCCGTGTTCCTGACCAGCGATCCCGCCAGTGCGCCGACCGCGTTGATGCACAGCCTGAAGCACTACAAGGCGCTGCACGAACAGAACGTCATCCTCTCTGTGGTGACGGCGCAGCAGCCCGTGGTGCCCGACAGCGAGCGGATCAAGATGGAAACGATCAATGAGCTGTTCATGCGGGTGACACTGACCTTCGGCTACATGGAACAGCCTAACATCCCGCGTGCGCTGGCGATCTGCCGCAAGCAGGGTTGGAAGTTCGACATCATGACGACGTCCTTCTTCCTGTCGCGTCGCTCGCTCAAGGCGTCACCCAACTCCGGCATGCCGGTGTGGCAGGACAAGCTGTTCATCCGCTTCGCG
>NZ_RZPB01000288.1:0-7063 GCF_003998535.1 Mesorhizobium sp. M7A.F.Ca.AU.002.02.1.1
GTGCGCATTGCGGGCGCCACACGGCGCTGCAGGAACCCGCGCCATGTGTCATAGCCGGGCACAGCCTCTTCCTCGAGTGCGTCCAGCCGTTCGCCGACGATGCCGTCATAGGCGCGGCTGGCGCCGAAACGGTAAAGGCTCGACGCCGCGTCCGCCTCCAGCTCCGCCGCAAGTTCGGTCAGATCGGCCAGCAAGGTCTGGCTGTCCCGTGTCCCGGCGACCTTCATTTCCAGCGTGGTCTGCGCCAGCCGGTCTTCGATGCGGCGGGCGCGGCCGGACAAGGTCAACGCCAGCGGCAGGCCGAGCATGGCCAGCGTCCGATAGGTCTCGATGTCGATAAGCCGCTGTGACAACGCGCCGGTGCGCGCCGGGGTCAAGCCGCGATCGAGCAGCAGCATGCGCGTCAGGCCATCGCCATCCTGGCGAAAATCGGTGACGATGGCGGCGTTTCCGCGCTCGACCAGCGAGTAGCACAGGCTGGTCGGATCGAAACCGGCTATCAGTTGCTCGCTTGCTTGCGTCCATTTGCGGATTTCGAGCCTGATGCCGGAGATGCAGGTTCCCGGCGGGGAAAACCCGTTGCCGAAGGGTGAGTCCTCCTGCGTCCTGCCGCTTTCGGAAAGCGGCCCTTCCCACAAATAGGTCGAGAATTCGGTGTGCCGCTCCCAGCGCAGCGAGCCCTTGCCCCATTTCATGGCATGGTGGCGGGCCTGGCGGTCGGGCGCGGCGATGCCGAGGCGCCGCGACAGTTCGGAAAGCACCGCGTGGTCGACGCCGGAGCCGCCCTCCGTCATGAAGGCGAGTTGCATCAGGACGCGTGGCTTTTCGATCAGCGGATGCGGCCGGGCATGAACCTCGCCGAGTGCGCCGGGCCGGCCCTCATGCGCGGGAAAGCCCATGACGCTGCCCTTGGCGCGCGGCTGGAATTCGAGATCGGACGGGTCGTCTGACACGGCTTGTTCCCCGGGGGTTTCCTTGAACCCGCTTGCACTCGCGTCCCTCTAGTGCCAATGGCCTGACGACGCAAACGGCAAAGTTAGCCGAAGATCACGGGATCGGGCGGGAAATCGGCCTGCTTTTTGTCAATTGGATAAATAATTTGACCAGTTGGCGAGGCAGGCTCTATTCTGCGGCACCGGTTCACCTTCCAGGCATTCTGTTGAGCGACATTTTTTCCAGGATCGAGCATTCGCGCACCGCCGACGAGGTGGTGCAGCAGATCGAGAGCCTCATCCTCGAAGGCGTGCTGCGCACCGGCGACCGGCTGCCGGGCGAGCGCGAGCTTGCACGCCAGTTCGACGTATCGCGGCCGATCCTGCGTGACGCCCTGAAGGCACTGGAAGGACGCGGCCTTTTGACGACAAGGCCCGGCGGCGGCACGCATGTCGCCGATGTCATCGGCCAGCTCTTCACCAAACCGGTGACGGACCTGATCTCGATGCACCGCAAGGCAGTGACCGACTATCTGGAATACCGCCGCGAGATCGAAGGGGTTGCGGCTGAATATGCGGCACGGCGCGCCACCCCAGACGACATGGCGCTGCTCGACAAGATCATGGCACGCATGGACGATGCGCACCGGACCGGCGACTTCGACGACGAGGCCGAGATCGACGTCGAGTTCCACCACGCGATCTGCGAATGCGCACACAACATCATCCTTTTGCACACGCTGCGCTCCTGTTATCGGCTGCTGTCGGAGGGCGTGTTCCAGAACCGGCTGCTGGTGTTCACCGTACCCGGCGCGCGCGACGCCCTGCTCGCGCAGCACCGGGCGATCCATGCGGCGGTGAAGGCCGGCGACCCGGCCACCGCCCGCCAGGCGGCGATGGACCACATCACCTATGTCGAACGGTCGATGGCGGAGGCCGAGCGCAGCGGCGACTGGCAGCGCGTCTCGCGGCTGAGGTTGAAACAGCGCGTTGACGCCACCGATACAGAACCAGCACGCAAACGCTCCTAGCTATCGAAACGGGAAGCCCATGAGCCAGATCCTGACCATCGCCGACCTCAAGGACCTCGCACGCCGGCGTGTGCCGAAGATGTTCTTCGACTATGCCGATTCCGGTTCGTGGACCGAAAGCACGTATCGGGCCAACGAGGAGGATTTCCAGAAGATCAAGTTCCGCCAGCGCGTCCTCGTCGACATGGACAACCGTTCGCTGGCATCGACGATGATCGGCGAAAAAGTGTCTATGCCGGTGGCATTGGCGCCAACCGGCATGACCGGCATGCAGCACGCCAATGGCGAGATGCTGGCGGCGCAGGCGGCGGAGGAATTCGGCGTGCCGTTTACCTTGTCGACGATGAGCATCTGCTCGATCGAGGATGTCGCCTCGGTTACCACGAAGCCGTTCTGGTTTCAGCTCTATGTGCTGCGTGACAAGGATTTCGTGCTCAACCTGATCGACAGGGCAAAGGCGGCGAAATGCTCGGCGCTCGTGCTGACGCTCGACCTGCAGATTCTCGGTCAGCGTCACAAGGACATCCGCAACGGGCTTTCGGCGCCACCCAAGCTGACGCTGACCAACATCGTCGACATGGCCATCCGCCCGCGCTGGTGCGCCGCCATGGCCGGCACCAAGCGGCGGACCTTCCGCAACATTGTCGGCCACGCCAAGGGCGTCGGCAACATGGCCTCGCTGGCATCGTGGACGACGGAGCAGTTCGACCTGCATCTGTCGTGGAAGGACGTCGCCTGGATCAAGGAGCGCTGGGGCGGCAAGCTGATCCTCAAGGGCATTCTCGACAAGGAGGACGCGCTGATGGCGGCCAAGACCGGCGCCGACGCGATCATCGTTTCCAACCATGGCGGGCGCCAGCTCGATGGTGCGTCGTCGTCGATCGGCGTGCTGGAAGAGATTGCCGACGCGGTCGGCGACACGATCGAAGTGCATATGGATGGCGGCATCCGCTCCGGCCAGGATGTCCTGAAGGCGCTTTGCCTCGGTGCCAAGGGAACCTATATCGGCCGGCCGTTTCTTTACGGCCTGGGGGCGCTTGGCAAGGAAGGGGTTACCAAGGCGTTGGAAATCATCCGCAAGGAGATGGACATCACGCTGGCGCTGTGCGGAAAGCGTCTTGTCACCGACATGGGCAAGGACCAGCTCCGGCGCCAGGTCCCGTGACCGCCTGACCACGGAGACACCGAAAAGTTGGCAGAATCCGGCATCCATTTTCTCGACGCGCATGGGCCGGACGGCATCCGTCTCTATGCGATCGGCGACGTCCACGGCCGGCTCGACCTGCTGGCCGCCATGCATCTGCGCATCAGGGCCGAGATCGAGCAGGAGGCGCCTGCCGACTGGCGCGTCATCCATCTTGGCGACTATGTCGACCGCGGGCCGGACTCGAAGGGCGTCATCGATTTCCTGATCGAAGCGCAAGAGCGAGACCCTCGTCACCTGATGCTGGCCGGCAACCACGACATCGGCTTTCTCGATTTTCTCAAGACCCCTGACCCGGAAGGGCTTTTCATCCGGTTCGGCGGCATCCAGACGGCACAGTCTTACGGCGTAACGATCAGTGAAGGCACAAGCGTGTGGTTCGGCAAGGCCGAATCGGCCGTGCGCAGAGGACATCAGGCACTGGTCGAGGCCGTGCCGCAAAGCCACATCGACTTCCTGCGATCGCTGCCGTTTTCCGTGACTTTCGGGGACTTCTTCTTCTGCCATGCCGGCATCAGGCCGGGCATTCCTCTGGAGAAGCAAAACCCGCAGGATCTGATCTGGATCCGCGACGTCTTCCACAACCACCCCGACCTCTATCCGAAGATCGTGGTGCACGGCCACACGCCGGTGCCGGAGGCGGAAGTGATGGCAAACCGCGTCAATGTCGACACGCTTGCCTGGCAATCAGGCATGCTGAGCGCGCTCGTCATCGACGGCGCGGACAAACGCATCCTGACAATGACGATTAAGGAAGCTTGAGCGCCGCGCGTCGGAGGACGCGAAAGACGCTTCCCGCTTTAGCGCAGCGAGGCGGTGACGCCGTAACCGTCGACGGCGTTGTGGTTGTTGGCTGCGTCGGCGGCATAGATGCCGAGACCGCACAGCACGATGGCGGACAACATGGCAAAGGACAGAAGCGCTGCTTTCACGGAGGTCATCTCTTGTTGAGCTTTCTGCATCTGTGCACCAGGCGGTTACCAATGCGTTGAAACGGAGAATTCGCTTCAAAGTTTCGACGATTTTGCGCTTCTAGGCATGTTCTGTATCAACGGTGTGTCGCGCGGGTCACACAAAAGGTTCATAGCCGTTGCACAGAAGATGCAGAGCGCGCGCCTTCTAGGATGGCGGGCGGACACAAGCCAAGAATGAAACCGTTTTCCCCAGGCGGTTTCACCGCCGCGTGCCAATTATGTCACGCTGGAGGGTACGGAGAGACCAACGCTCAGATGGTCGCTACCCAGGCCCGGGCAATGGCGAGGCCAGCGGCATCCGCATCGGGCCCGTTGCGGGCCATTTCGCCATCGAGCTTGCCGGCCCAGTCGGGATGGCGCGCAGCGATGGTCGGGGCAAAGGACGCGCTCCAGTCCTTGACCATCGGCCGGTCGGCCTCGAAATGAAACTGGAAACCGTACACGGCTCGGCCGACGCGAAACGCCTGGTTCTCGGCGACCTCGTTGCCGGCAAGCCGTACGGCGTTTTCGGGCAACACGAAGGTGTCGTCGTGCCATTGGAAGATCGGGAACTTTGCCGGTAGAGCGCCCAGAACCGGATCGGCCTTGGCGTCAGGCGTCAGCGACACGCCGTGCCAACCGAACTCATTGGCGCCGCCGATACGGTTCTCGCCACCAAAGGCACGAGCGACGAGCTGGCTGCCCAGGCAGATGCCGAGCACGGCGCGATCCTTGTCGGCAAAGTCGCGGGTCAGTTCGAGCAGTGCCGGGAAATAGGGATACTCATCGTCGGCCAGCGCATTCTGGCCCCCGCCGAGCACCACCATGGCATCATGCCCGGCCGCGTCATCCGGCAGGGGATCGCCCCTGTAAGGGAGACGCAGGTCGAGATCGGCGCCCGCTTCCGCAAGTGCTGCGCCGACCTGGCCGAGGCCGGTATTGTCGTAGTTCTGGACCACCAGCACCCGCATCGCAAAACCCTGCTGACATGAAAAAGCTGCGACGAGCGATATCATGCCGCTCGCATTGCAGCCAAGATGCGTGTCCGGAGAGAAAACTATGCCACTGCAGAACCGGGTCGATCCGTTCGGCGCCATCCATGCCGTGCCCGATCGCGGCATGTTCACCGGCAATCGCGGCATCATCCACGACCCCGAGACGAAGACGCTCAAGAAAAAGCGCTGGGCGCTTCAAGCCTGGATCATCTGCGTCTGCCAATTCCGAAATGTGCGGCGCGAACCGATGGGCCGCAACAGGAAGGGCGGTAAAGCGGGCTGGACCGAGCTGTTCTTCCTCGACGAGGTGACCGCACTGGCGGCCGGGCATCGCCCCTGCTTCTTTTGCCAGCGCGAACGGGCCAGGGATTTCGTCGGCCGCTTCGGCGAAGCCTTCGGCATCGCCGAACCGCGCGCGCCGATGGTCGACAAGCGGCTGCACAAGGAGCGGCTGGCGTCAGGCGGCAAGCCGCCGGTGATTGCGGTTGAAGACCTTGCCGGCCTGCCGGACGGCGTCGTGGTTGCGGATGGCGGCACTGTTTATGCCCTGCGTAGCGGCAAGGCACTGCGCTGGTCCTTTGCGGGATATGAGCACCCCAACGATTTCGACATGCTCAAAAGCAAGACACTCTCGCTACTGACGCCGGCCACGACGCTCTGCGTGCTGCGGCACGGCTTTCGGCCGGTGTGGCATCCGACCGCCGAGGCTTGACGCCGGCGGCCGGCTCGCTCATTCCTCGGCGATGCGCGCCAATTACAAAATGCAACGTCTGTTCGTGACCGACGATCTCGCGCCGGACATCGAATTCGAGGCCGGCCAACAGCAGAGCCACTATCTCCTGCATGTGCTGCGGCTTGGCGAAGGCGCCGAAATCCTGGTGTTCAATGGCCGCGACGGCGAGTGGTCGGCGGCCATATCGGCGAAGACGAAAAGGGCGGTGCGGCTGAAGGTGTCGGCGCTGCAGCGGCCGCAGCCGCCTCTGCCCGATCTCGTCTACTGCTTTGCGCCGCTGAAGCAGGGCCGGCTCGATTATCTCGTGCAGAAGGCGGTCGAGATGGGCGCCGGCATCCTGCAGCCGGTCATTACCCAGCACACGCAAGTGGCCAAGCCGTCGATCGATCGCCTGCGCGCCAATGTCGTCGAAGCCGCCGAGCAATGCGGCATCCTGGCGGTGCCTCAGGTGCGCGAAGCCGAAAAATTCGACCGCCTGTTGACCGGCTGGGACACAGAGCGACGGCTGATCTTCTGCGACGAGGATGCTTCGACCAACAATCCGCTGGCCGCGCTGCAGGCGGTCAAGGAAAAGAAGCTTGGGCTGCTGGTCGGGCCGGAGGGTGGCTTTTCCGACGACGAGCGCAAGATGCTGCGCGCCCTGCCCTTCGTCACCGCCATTCCGCTCGGCCCGCGTATCCTGCGCGCCGATACGGCGGCGGTGGCCGCATTCGCGGTGATGCAGGCAACGGTCGGAGACTGGTGAGACGTCATCCCTTGCAAGGGACGCAGAGTTCCAGCAACGTTCAATTCCTGTTGACCTGTGGCTCAGGATTTTTCGCTTGATCGTCTGCTGACATTTCGTCCATTTACCGCCGGCGGTCATCCGGCCGCCTCTGAGGGTACCATCATGGCGCGCGATACGACCGATTTCCGCCCGATCGAAGGTGTCGACGAACTCGTCGAGCACCTGGCCGAAGGCAACAAGCCGCGCGACAAATGGCGCATCGGCACCGAGCACGAGAAATTCCCCTTCTATGTCGACGGCAATGCACCGGTCCCCTATGGCGGCGAGCGCGGCATCCGCGCCATCCTCGAAGGCATGCAGGAAAAGCTCGGCTGGGACCCGATCGTCGATGACGGCCGCATCATCGGCCTGGTCGAACCGACCGGCCAGGGTGCGATTTCGCTGGAACCCGGCGGCCAGTTCGAGCTTTCCGGCGCACCGCTGGAGAC
>NZ_RZPB01000289.1:0-7054 GCF_003998535.1 Mesorhizobium sp. M7A.F.Ca.AU.002.02.1.1
ATGTAGGATGGGTGGTTGTGACTCTCCATCTTGAAGACGACGCAGTCGCCATCGCCGATGTCGACCACGCCAGCATTCTCGCCCGGCCCCTGGATGACCTGAGGTCCGGTGGTCGGCAGCGTGCGCAGCCATTTCTTCGAGGATTTGTAGGAGCAGTGCTCATTCCACATCGCCGAGAAGATGCCGAGTTCGGTGAAGCTCGGCTCGCGCCCGACGAGGTCGAGAATGCGCTGGTACTCGTCGGGCTTGAGCCCGTGTGAGGCAATGAGCTCGGGGGTGATCGGCACGGAATTGGAAATGGTCATGGGCGGCGATTTTTATCCGGGACGTTGGGATTTTGAGTCCCGTCTTATCGCAAGCCTTGCGGCCGATACACCCATGGATTGACGAAAAACGACGGAAAACCGGACAAAGCCACGCAGTGTCAGGAGAAGCTGTCGTAGCCGGCGCGGCCTTCATCGAGAAGTCGCCGGATCACCGCAACGCCTTCAGCGATATCCCCGCGCTGTCTCGGCTGCGAAACGCCGAAGCGGACGCCATGGAAAACCTGCTCGGAACGGCCGGCCTTGAATTCGTCCTCGTCGTCGATCAGCACGCCGTGCTCCAGGCAAGCGTTCTTGAAGGTGCCGGAAAGCCAGGGGTCGGGCAGGGTCAGCCAGACAAAGGGCACCCTGTCATGCGACTTGAAGGCGAAGCCGGCCAAAGTCTCGCGTACGATGGCGATGCGGGCGCTGATTTCGGCGATGCTGCGCTTTCGTATCTCATCCGCCTGACCGGACAGCACCAGCCTTGTATTCACCTCCGCCAGCAGGAAGGGCATGCCGCCGGTCATCATCTTGTGGGCGACGCGGATGCGGTGGCGGTAGGCGGGCGGGCAGGAAAGCCAGCCGCCGCGCACACCGGCTGCGACCGACTTCGACAGGCCGCCCGCGACAATGGTCCTCTCAGGAGCATATTCGGCCAGCAACGGCGTCGGATCATCGGTCAGATTGCCATAGAGGTCGTCCTCGATGAGGACGACATTGTATTCGCGTGCGACATGGGCGATCGCTTCGCGGCGCGCCGCCGACAAGGTGGCCAGCGTCGGATTCTGCGCCGTCGGCATCAGGAAGATCATCTTGGGATGCTTTTGCGCGCAGACGCGCTCGAAATCCTGCGGATCGATGCCTTCATCGTCCGATGCCACCAACGCGGTGCGCCTGCCGATCAAGCCGGCACTGCGGGAAACCTGCGAGTAGGTGAGGTGCTCGAAGGCAACATAGTCGCCAGGCATGGTGAGCGCCGCGATCGCCGCCATCACCGCCGCATGGGTGCCGAGCGTGGGAACGATGGTGTCGGCATCCGGGCGAAAGGAATTGCGCGCCAACCAGCGGGCGCCGGCTTCGTACCATCGTTCGGGGAAATCCCTGGTGTAGCTCGAAATCTCATGCGGATGGTCTTGCGCCGTGCGCGACAGGACACCGGCGACAATGTCGCCCTGGCCGATATCAGGTGCTGCGGTGCTGTCGAAACGCAGCTTGCCTTTAGGCGCATCGATATAGCGCGTGCCTTCGCCGCCGACGTCCGGAGCCGGAAAATCCGGCTTCGCGCGCTGGCCGAGCACATAGGTTCCACGCCCGACCTCGCCGCTCACCAGCCCACGCTCGCGCAGCAATTGATAGGCCCGGCCGACCGTGCCGACGGTGGTGCCGATGTCGTAGGCGAGGTCGCGCTGCGGCGGCAACTTTGCGCCGGCATCGATCACGCCCCGATCGATGTCCGTCTCGATGGAATCCGCCAGCCGCTGATACAGCGGGCCGGAGCCGGCAGTGAGATCTGGAAGCCAATTTGTCATGGTGACAATTTTCTATATTGCACCGATAGATGAGTCAATACATATCAATCGCGTGCCAAAAGGGTACAATTTAGGACTTTGGCAGAAAGAAAATGAATACAATCGTGACAATACGTCATTCGAGCGCTGCATTATCGGCCCAATCGACACGCCCGTCGGCTCAGCGCGGCTTTGTCAGCCGCCTTGTGCGCGTGCTGAGGTCGCTGGCAAGATGGATCGACAACCTGCTGGATCGCCGCCGCAGCCGGTTGGCTCTGCTGGAGATGACCGACGACCAGCTCAAGGATATCGGCGTCACGCGCTGCGACGCCCACCGCGAGGGCATCAGGCCGTTCTGGGACTGACCGTGATCCCAAAAGTGGGAACCGGTTTGGGAAAGATGATGGTCCCGGGAAATCCGGACAGAAGGTCCGCACAGTTCTAACGGACCCTCGACGCCCTGGTGCGTGCAACGGCATGGTCCGCAAGGACGGCGACCACGCACAGCACGAGGAAAAGTCCGGTGATGGCTGCAGCTGAGATGACGACGCTGGTCGCGCCGTTCTTGGCGATGTTCAGGAAAGGGTAGGGCACCTCGCCGGCAAGCGGCGCCCGCACCAGCGCATAGACCAGATAAGCGATGGGATAGATCACCCACCACGAAATGTCGCTCCAGCGTGTCCGGCCGTCGGCGCCCGATATCAGCCACCACAGCACGAACAGCACCGGCGTGACGTAGTGCAGGAGAACATCGCAGAGCAGGAACAGTCCCTGCGGCTGCCAGAGTCGTGCCAGAACCGTTGCGTAGATGATGAAGACCAGTGCGATCGAAACCGCAACGCCGGTGCGCATCCGCGCCCCTGCAAAGGCCGGCAGCCAGGCATAGAAGGTGGGTGACAGCAGCGACGTGTACACCAGCACCGCGCCGATGTTGGTCAGGATGGTGAAGAAGCTGAAGACGAAAATGACGGAGCCAAGCAGGCTGCGGCCTGCTTCCATCGATGCAGGAATGCTGATGCAGAACTGCAGGATGAGCCCGGCCAGACCGATGACCAGCCCCACAATCTGCAGGAACCGGCCCATGGGCTAGGCCGTCGCGGCGCAGGCCGGATTGCCGGCCTGCCAGCGGGAAATGTCGGAGCCGATGCGGGCGCCGAGCGGATCGTTCATCAGCGGTCCGAAGACGTCGACACGGCTAGAATTGCCTTGCGCCTGCACGACCAGCAAAGGTTTGCCGCCATAGTGCTTGGCCGGAACCAGCAGGAAACGCGGCGTGCCGCTGAACGAATTCAGCTCATTGGCCATCTGATACGGTTTGAAGGCCGGGTCCTTGCTGGCGATCCAGCATTTGTGGGCGGCGATCGCCACTTGTTCCATGGCCAGCAGCGCTGCACTTTTGCCCGAGGGAACAGGCGTGCTCTTTGGCGTCGACTGGCAGGATGCCAGCACAAAGCCCGTCGCGGCGACCAGCGCGATCGTCCTCGACTTGATCAAGCGGCACCCATCTCAAGCTCGGACAGGAAGATTTTCAAGCCGTCGGTCATCTCGCCCCACACACGCGACAATGCCGGGTGTTGCGAGGCGATCTGCTGGTAGGCGTCGAATTTGGGATAGGCGTCGAGCAGGTCGTGGCGTCCTGTCATGGCGCGGAAATTGTTGAAGATGAACCGCGTCGGCGTCAGCCAGGCATCGGCGAAGCTGATGTCGTCGCCGAGTGCGAAGGGCCCTTGCGCCATACGGGCCTCGATTGCCGCCAGTCCATGATGCAGGCGGGCGAACTGAGCGTCGATCTCGGCATTGTTGCGCTTCGGCACGGAATGAAGCTCGAAAAGCTTCATCAACGGGGTCAGCACATCGAGATCGGTGATGCGGGCGAACATGCGCACCAGCGCACGGTCCTTGGAATCGGGGGGCAGCAGCGCCGGTTCTGGAAACCGTTCCTCGAGATATTCGGCGATGACCACCGATTCGACGATCGTCTCGCCCGAGCCGGTGATCAGCACCGGAATCCGGTTCATCGGCGAGATGGCGCGAAACTCTTCCGGGATGGGAAAACCGGGCGGCGGCGCGATGATCTTGAGTGGCACGTCCTTGATGTAGGCCAATGCCCGCACGATCGACGAGTAGGGCGACAACGGCCGCGAATAGAGTTTCATGACCGTCTCTCTCCCCAATGAACCAGACTTGCTCCAAAGAGACAGGAATGTCCGGCTGTTTTCAAGCTGTTCGCTTCGATATCGTCAGGCAGCGATGCCGAGGGCGCTCTCGAACAGTCCGCGGCCGTCGGTACCGCCATGAGCTGCTTCGATCAGGTTTTCCGGATGCGGCATCAGCCCGAGCACATTGCCTTGGCTGTTGACGATGCCGGCAATGTCGTTGATCGAGCCGTTGGGGTTGGTGCCCTCGGCATAGCGGAACACCACCTGGCCTTCGCCTTTGAGACGGGCAAGCGTGTCGGCGTCGGCGAAATAATTGCCGTCATGATGCGCGACCGGCGAGCGGATGATCTGGCCCGGCTGATAGCGGCGGGTGAACATGGTGTTGGCATTGGTGATCTCGAGCTTCACCTGCCGGCAGACGAATTTCAGCGAGGTGTTGCGCATCAAGGCGCCCGGCAACAAGCCGGCCTCGACCAGGATCTGGAAACCGTTGCAGACGCCGATGACCGTCACGCCCGCGGCCGCTTTTTCGGCCACTGCCCGCATGACCGGCATGCGCGCGGCGATCGCGCCACAGCGCAGATAGTCGCCGAAGGAAAAACCGCCCGGAATGGCGATCAGATCGACATCGGGGATTTCGGTGTCGGTTTGCCAGACGGTGACCGGCGGTGTTCCCGAAATCTTGGTCAGCGCCGCGATCATGTCGCGGTCGCGATTGAGGCCAGGCAGGAGGACGACGGCGGATTTCATTTTCTTAGTGATTCCCAAACTCGTCTAGGGCGAACCCATATTCGATTGCTGAGTAAATTTCGAGCAGGTACTGCTCTGCAATGTCTTCAACAACCACATATTTCACGCTGAGTGTCTTCAATCGCTCGATCTCTGCCCGAAAAACTTCAACGAAAGCCGGGTCTTTTTGAAGGTCTTTCCTGCCGGAACCTTTGCGATATGTGGGCTTTAGCCCTAGCTTTTGACGAGCGCGTTTGAAGGCATACGCAGCAGAACCATGATCTTGCCGGAGATGGTTCTTTAATCGCTGTGAGAGATTGTTCGTACGCCCGATTCTTTCGGGAGTGCCATCCTCCAAGAATAAATACACACCCGGCTCTGGTGGAAATTTATCCAGAAAGCCACGGGCTATTGCATCGTCGAGTCGGTGGAATAGCTCCACAACGTTGCTTGCATGTTTTGCAAAGACTGAGTTCAATCAGCCTATCTCCACCGCGTAATTCTCAATCACCGTATTCGCCAGCAGCTTGTCGCACATGGCCTTGAGGTCGGCTTCGGCCTTGGCCTTGTCGCTTTCCGCCAGCTCGACGTCGAACACCTTGCCCTGCCGCACCGTGCCGACGCCGCCGAAGCCCAGGCCGGACAATGCGTGTTCGATCGCCTTGCCCTGCGGGTCGAGCACGCCGTTCTTGAGGGTGACGGTAATGCGGGCCTTGATCACGCTGGACATGCTCCTGTTCTGATTATCGGGTCGCAAACCGCGATCAGTGCGGCTTGCCTTTGAGGCCGTCGGTCGAGGCGACGA
Organism: Mesorhizobium sp. M7A.F.Ca.AU.002.02.1.1; assembly: GCF_003998535.1. NCBI lineage: Bacteria > Pseudomonadati > Pseudomonadota > Alphaproteobacteria > Hyphomicrobiales > Phyllobacteriaceae > Mesorhizobium > Mesorhizobium sp. M7A.F.Ca.AU.002.02.1.1. The sequence continues at coordinate 5,507 of NZ_RZPB01000289.1, forward strand.
GCACCGGGCCGGTCGGGCGCGGCGGCTCGTTCTCGTTCATGATGCCGAGGCGGCGGGCAACTTCCTGGTAGGCCTCGACGAGGCCGCCCATGTCGCGGCGGAAACGGTCCTTGTCGAGCTTGTCCTGCGTCGCCACGTCCCACAGGCGGCAGGAGTCCGGCGAGATCTCGTCGGCGACGACGATGCGCATCATGTCGCCTTCGAACAGGCGGCCGCATTCGATCTTGAAGTCGACGAGCTGGATGCCGACGCCCATGAACAGGCCGGAGAGGAAGTCGTTGACGCGGATCGCCAGCGCCATGACGTCGTCGATCTCCTGCGGGCTCGCCCAGCCGAACGCGGTGATGTGCTCTTCCGACACCATCGGGTCGTCGAGCGCGTCGGCCTTGTAATAGAATTCGATGATCGAGCGCGGCAGAACGGTGCCTTCCTCGATGCCGAGCCGCTTGGACAGCGAACCGGCGGCGACATTGCGCACCACCACTTCGAGCGGAATGATCTCGACTTCCTTGATCAGCTGCTCGCGCATGTTCAGACGGCGGATGAAATGGGTCGGAATGCCCATGCGGTTCAAATGGTTGAAAATATACTCGGAAATGCGGTTGTTGAGGACGCCCTTGCCGTCGATGACCTCGTGCTTCTTCTTGTTGAACGCGGTTGCATCATCCTTGAAGAACTGGATAAGCGTGCCCGGTTCGGGTCCCTCATAGAGTATCTTGGCCTTGCCTTCATAAATGCGGCGGCGATTTTTCATCTGATTTTTCTCTGGGGTTCCGGACAGGCGGTATCAGACCATTTCCTGTCCGTCTGCCTGAAATAGTGCGGCTACGGTAGGGTTCAATGCCGGGTCTATCCCAATCACATCGTTTGCTCAATCGGCAAATCCTTCCAATCAACCGCTTTCGGGACTGAAATGCCGCAGCGCAGCATGCGATGAAGCATATTGACCGGCCCGCGACCTTTTGGTTTGTGCTTTGACAACGCACATATTCACCGCCAACGAATCGAATTTGACCCGGAGGGACGCCATGAGCAGCATGAAAGACCGTGAAGAGGGCTTTGAGCGTAAATTCGCATTCGACGAGGAGCTTCGGTTCAAGGCCTCGGCGCGCCGCAACAAGGCGCTCGGCCTGTGGGCCGCCGAAAAGCTCGGAAAGTCCGGCGCCGATGCCGACGCCTATGCCAAGGAAGTGGTTATCTCCGACATCGAGGAGGCCGGCGACCACGACGTGTTCCGCAAGATCCGCGGGGATTTCGACGCGGCCGGCGTCGAGCAGTCGGACCACCAGATCCGCCGCACCATGGACGAACTGATGGCGCAGGCGATCGAGCAGATCAAGAACACCTGATCCGGGCCATGCGCTGATCCCGCGGCCATACGCTGGACCAATCGACCGCCCGGCCTATCCGGGCGGTTTTTCTTTGCCTTTGCCGCCGTTTCCGGCTGAAACTGCGGTCGCTAACAAGGAAAGAGTTCATGTCCCTGAAGTCCCGCCTCGCGGCCGATGAAACGTTGTTCACCGCATGGTCCGGTGTGCCGGATGCCTG
>NZ_RZPB01000028.1:0-19257 GCF_003998535.1 Mesorhizobium sp. M7A.F.Ca.AU.002.02.1.1
ATGCCGAAGCGAGCCCGGTTGAGGCATCCGAACGGTCCGCCAAGGCCCTTTGCGTTGGGCAGCAGCGCGTCCTCGCCGACCTCGACGCCTTCCATCACCACTTCGCCGGTGATCGACGCCCGCAGCGACAGCTTGCCGCCGATCTTCGGCGCCGAAAGCCCTTTCATGCCCTTTTCCAGCACGAAGCCACGGATCTCGTCCTTGCCGTTCTCCCCCTTCAGCTTCGCCCAGACGACGAACACATCGGCGACGGGCGCGTTGGAAATCCACATCTTCGAACCGGACAGCTTGTAGCCGTTGGCGGTCTTCTCGGCGCGCGTCTTCATACCGCCCGGGTCGGAGCCTGCATCCGGCTCGGTCAGGCCGAAACAGCCGATCCACTCGCCGCTGGCGAGCTTGGGCAGGTACTTCTTGCGCTGTTCGTCCGAGCCATAGGCATAGATCGGATACATCACCAGCGACGACTGCACTGACATCATCGACCGATAGCCGGAATCGACGCGCTCTACTTCGCGTGCGACCAGCCCATAGGTGACGTAGTTCGCGCCAAGCCCGCCGAATTCTTCAGGGATGTTGATGCCGAGCAGGCCGGCCTCGCCCATTTCACGGAAGATCGCGGTGTCGAAGGTCTCGTTGAGGTAGGCGTCCTCGATCCGCGGCGCCAGTCTGTCGGCGGCGAAGGCGGCCGCCCCGTCGCGCACCATGCGCTCGTCTTCCGAAAGCTGGCCCTCGATCAGGAACGGGTCTTCCCAGACGAATGCGTTCTTGTCGGCGGCCATCGCGTTTCTCCCAACCAATGCATGTCGCTCAAAACGATGACATGCATGAAGCAAAATGTTGGCCCGTTCTATCGGCCTGCGCCTCGAAAAAATCAAACGAAATTGATTCACCGATCAATGATCGTTAGGAATGGATCATGAGTGTCCAACGCCGCCTTTTACCCAACATCAGCGCCCTTGCCGCCTTCGAGGCTGTGGCCCGGCTCGGCAGTTTCACCGCCGCCGCCCAGGAGCTAGATCTGACCCAGGGCGCGGTCAGCCGCCAGATCAAACTTCTGGAAGATCAGTTCGGCCGCCGGCTGTTCGAACGCGACAGCCGCAATGTCAGGCTGTCGACATCGGGCGAGATCTACGCCGAGGCGGTGCGTTCAGCACTTGGGCAATTGCGTGACGCAGCCCTTGGATTGATGAGCAATCGGCATAGTGGCATGCTGAACCTTGCCATTTTGCCGACCTTCGGCACGCGCTGGCTGATGCCGATGATCCCCGATTTCGTCGAAAACAATCCCGATATCACCATCAACTTCGTCACCCGCGTCGGTCGCTTCGACTTCGCCAGGGAGAGGCTTGATGCCGCCATCCACTACGGCCTGCCGGACTGGCCGGAGGCCGACTCGACACTGTTGGTGCGCGAAACCGTGGCGCCGGTCGTGTCGCCCGAATTCCTCGCCGGCCGCGCCATCGCCGCACCGGCCGATATCGGCCGCCTGCCGCTGCTGCACATGGCGACGCGTCCTGGCGCCTGGACCGAATGGTTCGAGCATCAGGGCCTGAGCGCGCCGACCGGACCCGGCATGCAGTTCGAACAGTTCGGCACCGCCGCCCAGGCCTGCATGGCGGGGCTCGGCGTGGCGCTGCTGCCGTTGATCCTCATTGCAGGTGAATTGCAGCGCGGCCAGCTGGTGCCGGCGCCAGGCCAGCCCATGCAAAGCCGCAGTGCCTACTATCTCGTCGTCCCGCACGACAAGCGCGGCCATCCGCCGGTCGCCAGTTTTCGCGACTGGCTGCTGGGCCAGGTCGAGAAGGAACCGGCCGTTCTGGCGTGGTAGCTACTTTCGCTTCAGCGCATTCGCCAAAGCAGCACCGAACGCTCCCTGTTGCGCCGGCCGCTCCGGCTGGCGTTGCTGGGGTGCCGGCGAACGTGGTGCCGGCCTGCCGCCACCATTGTCGCGCGGTCCGCTGCGCGGTGCACCGCCCTCGCCGCTATCCTTGCGCATGGAAAGGGCGATGCGCTTGCGCTTGATGTCGACGTCGACGACGCGCACCTTCACCACGTCGCCGGCCTTCACGACCTCATGCGCGTCCTTGATGAACCGATCGGCCAGCTGCGAGACATGCACCAGCCCGTCCTGATGCACTCCGATATCGACGAAGGCGCCGAAGGCGGCCACGTTGGTGACCGTGCCTTCCAGCAGCATGCCGGGCTTCAGATCCTTGATGTCGTCGATGCCGTCGGCGAAGGTCGCCGTCTTGAAGCCTGGGCGCGGGTCGCGGCCGGGCTTTTCCAGCTCCGCCAGGATATCGCGCACCGTCGGCAAGCCGAAACGCTCGTTGACGAAGACGCGTGGGTCGAGTGCCTTGAGCGCGGCACTATCGCCCATCAACGACCGCACATCGCGCCCGCAGGCAGCGACGATCTTCTTCGCCACACCATAGGCCTCCGGATGCACCGACGAGGCGTCGAGCGGCTCGCTGCCATTGGCAATGCGCAGGAAGCCGGCGGATTGTTCGAAGGCCCGAGGTCCGAGCCGCGGCACCTTGAGCAGGTCCTTCCGGCTGGCGAAGGGCCCGGTCGCATCGCGATGCGCAACGATCGCGTCGGCCAGCGATGCGCCCAGACCTGAAACGCGCGCCAAAAGCGGCGCCGAGGCAGTGTTGAGATCGACGCCGACGGCATTGACCGCGTCCTCGACCACCGCTTCCAGCGAGCGGCCGAGACGGTACTGGTCGACATCATGCTGGTACTGGCCGACGCCGATCGATTTGGGTTCGATCTTGACCAGTTCGGCCAGCGGATCCTGCAGCCGCCGGGCGATCGAGACAGCGCCGCGCAACGACACGTCGAGGCCGGGGAATTCCGCCGCCGCCGTCGCCGATGCCGAATAGACCGAGGCGCCGGCCTCGCTGACGATCACTTTCAGTGGCTTCGGCCCGCCGTCCGCCGGCATGTCGGACAGCATGTCGGCCACCAGCTTTTCCGTCTCGCGGCTGCCGGTGCCGTTGCCGATCGAAATCAGCTCGACCTTGTGCTGGCGGATGAGCTTGGCGAGTTCCGCCTGCGTGCCGCGCACATCGTTTCTGGGCGGAAATGGATAGACCGTCGTCGTTGTCAGCACCTTGCCGGTGCCGTCGACCACCGCCACCTTGACGCCGGTGCGGATGCCGGGGTCGAGCCCCATCGTGGCGCGCGAGCCGGCGGGAGCGGCCAGCAGTAGATCCTTGAGGTTGCGGGCAAAGACGTGGATCGCTTCCTCCTCCGCCCGCTCGCGCAGATCGCGCATCAAATCGAGCGTCAGATGCAGCGACAGTTTTATACGCCAGGTCCAGCCCGCCACCTCCATCAGCCATCTGTCACCCGGAAGGCTGCCGCCGATGGCATAGGCATTGGCGATCATCCGCTCGACCGGCTTCACCGGTGAGGTGTCATCGGCATCGACCTCGATGTCAAGCGACAGCACTTCCTCGTTGCGGCCGCGCAGCATCGCCAGCGCGCGATGGCTGGGCACATTTGCCCAACGCTCGACATGGTCGAAATAATCGGAGAATTTCGCGCCGGCCTCCTGCTTGCCGTCGACCACCCTGGCCCGCATGAAGGCGCGCTCCTTCATGTAGCTGCGCAATTTGCCGACCAGATCGGCATTCTCGGCGAATTGTTCCGAAAGGATGTCGCGCGCGCCCTCGAGCGCCGCCTTGGTATCGGCCACCTCTTCGCTGACATAGGCCAGCGCCAGTTCGGCAGGCACCAATGAGCGGTTCGCCAAGATGGCTTCGGCCAGCGGCCCCAGCCCGCGCTCCCTGGCGATCTCGGCCTTGGTCCGGCGTTTGGGCTTGTAGGGCAGGTAGATGTCCTCAAGTTCCGCCTTGGTGGTGGCGGCGACGATCTTGCCTTCAAGCTCCTCGGTCAGCTTGCCCTGTTCGCGGATCGAGCCAAGGATGGTGTCGCGGCGCGCGTCGAGCTCGCGCAGATAGGCAAGGCGTTCGGCAAGATCGCGCAATTGCGTGTCGTCGAGCCCGCCGGTGACTTCCTTGCGGTAGCGCGCCACGAACGGCACTGTCGCGCCCTCATCGAGCAGTTCGATCGCCGCGGCCGCCTGTTCGGGCCGCGCGCTGATCTCGGCCGCGATGATGGCTGCAATGCGCTTGATGTCGGATGCCATGTCGTTCCTGCTCTCATCCAAAGAGCGGCGACCATAGGCGCAGACCTCCGGCCCGCCAACCGCCGCGCTTCGATCAGCCCGGCGGGTCCACAGGAAAGCGTGCGCCAATGTGGCGATCGCGGCGCGCCTAGATCAGCCGGCTCAGCGCCTCGAAGAACGCGACGATCTCGATATCGAGCGGATCGTCGACAGGCTCCGGCTGCGACGACATCTTGGCGATCACCACTTCGGTCCTGGGATCGACATACAGCCACTGGCCATGAATACCGATGCCGCAATAGGCGCCGTTCTCGTGTCCAGTCTGGTACCATTTGTTGCGGTAACGGCCCTTGGGAAACAGTGGCAGCATCGCGCCGCGCTGCCAGGCGTCCGCACTGCCGCCAGTGCTGGTCGTGTCGCGCACCCAGGCTTCCGGTACGATGCGGCGGCCATTGGCCATGCCACCTTGCCGCATCATCTCGCCGACACGCGCCAGGTCGCGCGGCGTCACCGAAATGCCGCCGGCCGTGCGCGCCGTGCCTTCCATGTCGACGCCGATCGAGGCTTCGCTGACAGCGCCGAGCGGCAGCCACAGCTTCTCGCGCATCAGGTCGGTGAACCGCTGGCCCGACGCACGCTCGAGCAGCAGGCCGAGCAGGTCGGAATTCGGCGAGCGGTAGCGGAAGGTCTGGCCATGCGGCTCTGCAAGACGTTGCAGGGTCAGGATGAATTCGCGCAGGCTCTCCGTACCGCCGCCCGGATTCCACAGCGTGGCACGGCGATAGCGGGCGAAAGCACTTTCCGGATCGAGATAGGCTTCCTCGAAATCGAGACTGACGCTCATATCGAGCACATGCCGCACGCTCGCATCGCCATAGGCCGAGCCGGCGGCTTCGGGGATGTAGGCCGTCACCGGCGCTTCCGGGTCGAACACCCCCTCGCCTTCTAGTATGCCGGCAATGATGGCGGTCAGCGACTTGCTGATCGAAAAGATGATGTGGCGGGCGCCGAAATCCATATGCGGCGCGAACCAGTCGCCGACGATCCTGCCGCCTTTCATCACCGTCAGTGCGTCGGTGCTCGAACGTGCGAGAAAATCAGCCACCGTCTCCGGTGTGCCGGCGATCGCGACCTTCTCGCCGAGCAGGCCGCCCATATCGCGCACGGGGATTTCGACAACGCCCGACGTCGCCGCCACCCGGGCGGTCGGCACCAGTTCGCCGAGATTCTGGAACGACCACCGGTTGAACGGGTTCTCGCGCCAATTGGCGAGCACCACCTGGTTGCGCCGGAAGCCATAGCGGGTCTCGAACACGGTTTTGCCGGTCATGGCGTTTCCTTCCGGGTCGTTTCTTCTTTGTGGAGGCTCAGCGAAGTGCCGTGGCGATAGCGTGCACGGCTTTCAGCGTCGCTATGGAATAGGCACCATTGGCGAAATCCGGCCAGGTCGAAAGCTTCACCACGACCATTCCGGTGTTCCAGTCGATATGGATCATCTGACCGAACACGCCGCGGCACATCAGTGCGCGCGAGCGCGGGTCCTCGATCCAGAACTGGTTGCGATAGCTGCCCTCCGGCAGGCTGGGGCTGAAGTCCGGCCCATGCCTGCCGTTGCGCGTGTCCTCGACCCAGCCGGCCGGCACGACGCCGCCACCATTGTCGAGGATCAATTGGCCGAAGCGGCCATAATCGCGCAACGTTGCATTGAAGCCGCCATCGGCCACCGCATAGCCGGCGCTGTCGACGGTGAAGCAGGCGCTTTCGTCGGCGCCGAGCTTTTGCCAGAGCTCTTCCGAAACCAGCTGCGGCAGCCGTTTGCCTGTCACCCGCTCCATGATGAAGGCGAGCACATCGGTCTCGATCGAGCGGTATTCGAATTGAGCCCCGTGCGGGCGGATCGTGTCCTTCAAGCCCAGGATCAGCTCGAACATGTGCGAGGGCCAGCGAAAATCCGGATCGCTGCCCGGCGGCACCGGCTTCCAGCCGGTGGCGACATCGACCTGGCCGATGTCGGAATAGCGGTCGGTATATTCCTCGGAGAAACGCACGCCGCTCGTCATGTCGAGCACATGCTGCACATTGGCGCCGGCCCAGCCGGTGGCGCCGAGCTCCGGCAAATAATCCGTGACCGGCCTGGCCGGATCGATCAGGCGGCGCCCGACCAGTATGCCGAATACCGAACCGGTGACGGACTTGGCCATCGACTGCGACAGGTGCAGCGTGCGCTCACCCATGCCGTTGAAATAGCGCTCATAGGCTATCTTGCCGTCCTTGAGCACCAGAAAACCGTCCGTATAGGTCTCGTCGAGCAGCCCGGCGAGTGTCGTCGGCTTGCCCTCGCTGTCCTCGACCGCCAGCCCGTCAAGATCGACCTCGGCGCGTTCGAGACGGCGGCGATGGCCGTTGCCGCGCCAGACTTCGGCGGTCGGCAGAATTTCACGGATGTGCTGGAACGCCCAGCGGTTCCATGGCGGCCGGTCCCAGTCGAGCTTCGGCGGCACCATGGCGGGCGGCGAGCCCTGCATGATCGGCGGCCGCGGATCGCTGTTGCGATAGGAGTCCATGAAAGGCCATTCCCGGAAAAGAAAGACCCGGCGACATGTGCCGCCGGGTCCGTCATGCAGCGATTACTTCTGCAGTTCGGTCCAGATCTTGGTGTAGATGTCCTGGATTTCAGGCGCGCACATCTTCTGGAATTCGCCCTGTGGCTTCGCTGCGGCCGGAATGACGACTTCCGGCGCATCTTTCATGTCGGCCGGCATGTATTTGTCCGAGCCGGTGATGGCGTTGGCATAGCGGTGGAAGGCCGACAGGCCCGCCGCGTTTTCCGGATCCATGATGAAGTTCTGGAACAGCTTGGCATTGTCGACGTTCTTGGCTTCCTTCAGAACGACCACGTTATCGCTCCACAGGCCGTAACCTTCCTTTGGATAATTGTAGTGGATGGCCGGATTGGCCAGCCGCTGGCGCAGCGCCGAGCCGTTCCAGTCGCTGGTTGCCTTGAAGTCGCCGGCGCCCATCTTCTCGATGGTGTTGTATTCCATGGCGATCCAGTTCGGCTTGGCCGCGACCAGCGTGTCACGCACCTTCTTCAGCACCGCCTTGTCGTCCGTGCACTGCTGGCCGCCGACATATTTGATCGCCGCGAAGATGACGTCATTCATCTCGGGAACGACGTTGACCTTGCCCTTCAGCTCGTCCGGCGTGTTGAAGATGATGCCCCAGCTGTCGGCCGGTCCCTTGTAGGCGTCGGTGTTGACGACGACGCCCACCGTGCCCAGCGCCCACGGCACCGAGTATTTGCGGCCTGGATCGAAGTCGGGGTTGGCCCATTCGGGCGCTACATTCTTGAAGTTCTCCATCTTGCCGGGGTCGGTTTCCAGGACAAGGCCTTCCTTGATCCAGATCGGCACGTAGGTCTGCGAGGGTACCGCAATGTCGAAGCCGGTGCCGCCCTGGCGAACCTTGGCAAGCGCGGTGTCGTTGGAATCATAATCGGTGATGGTCACCTTGACGTTGTATTTGGCCTCGAACTTCTTGATCACGTCGGGGCTGGTGTAGTTGCCCCAATTGTAGATGTTGAGCACGCCGTCGGCGCGGGCCAGGCCCGTCGAGGCGAGCAACGCCAACCCCATGGCGGTTGCTGTTGTCTTCCAGTTCATGGTTTTAACTCCCATTTTTCGGTTCAGTCTCGTTTCCTGCTGACGAAGAAAAACAACGTGACGATGGCAACCGAGAGCAGCAGGAAGGCGGTCGATATCGCGTTGATCTCGGGTGTGATGCCGCGGCGGATCTGGCCGAGCATGTAGGTGGGCAGCGTGTCCTGGCCGCCCGATTTGACGAACTCGGTGATGACGACGTCGTCGAGCGAGATGACGAAGGCCAGCATCAGCCCGGCCAGGATGCCGGGCCACAGAAGCGGCAACGTGATGCGCCGGAACGTCTTCCAGGGCGTCGCGTAGAGGTCGGCTGCGGCACGCTCCAGCGTCAGGTCCATATTCTCAAGCCGCGCCCGGATCGGCAAATAGGCAAAGGGAATGCAGAACGCCGTGTGCGCGGCGACCAGATAGCCGATGCCGGAATAACCGGTGAAGATCTTGATGCGCGAGAAGAAGATCAGCAGCGCCACCCCGGTGACGATCTCGGGCACCATCAGCGGCTGGTTGATCGCCGCATACTTGAAGGTGAGGCCGGGATAGGACGCGGTGCGGGTGGTGGCGAGCGCCGCCATGGTGGCAAAGATCGTGGAGAGCACCGCCGCAATGGAGCCGATCTGGAAGGAACGCAGCGTGGCATCGACGACCTGCGTGTTCTGCCATGCCGACTGGAACCATTTCAGCGAAAAGCCGCCCCATTCGGAGGTCGAGCTCGCCGCGTTGAAGGCATAGATGACCAGCACGATGATCGGCAGATACAGCACGATAAAGCAGGTCGCGGCGATCGCGCTGAATCCTGGCTGGTGCTTGATGGAAAAGTTCTTAGCCATGACGCACCCCCGACTTGCCGGCATTGCGCACATAGGCAAGCAGCGCCACCATGACGATGATCATGACGGCGATCGACAGCGCCGAGCCGAGTGGCCAGTTGCGGCCCTGCCCGAACTGCAATTCGATCAGGTTGGACAGCATCATGTTCTTGCCGCCGCCAAGCACGCTCGGCGTCACATAGGCGCCAAGCGCTGGAATGAAGACCAGGATGGAGCCGGCGATGACGCCCGGCTTGACCATCGGAAAGATAATCCGCCGCAGCACCTGGAAGCGCGTGGCGTAAAGGTCGTAGCCCGCCTCGACCAGCCGGAAATCCAGCTTTTCCATGCTGGCGTAGATCGGCAGCACCATCAGCGGCAGGTAGACATAGGCCATGCCGATCAGGATCGCCGTGTCGGTGTAGAGGATCTGGATCGGCGCCGAGATGATGCCGAGCTTGAGCAGCATTGTGTTGATGATGCCTTCGTTGCGGATGATCTGCAGCACTGCGAAGGTGCGGATCAAAAGGTTGGTCCAGAACGGAATGGTGATCAGGAACAGCCAGAGATCGCGGGTCTTTTCGCTGCGCGTCGCCATGAAATAGGCGGTCGGGAAACCAAGCACCAAGGTGGCGATCGTCGTCACCACCGAGAGCTTGATCGAGCGCAGGAAGATGGTGACGTGGGCGGCGGCGATCGAAAGCGTGTCGTCGAAGATATCGCGTTCCAGAAACACCGCTATCCAGGCTTCCGGCGAGAACTGCCACTTCACGTCGCCATAGGAGCCTGGCGTCAGGAACGAGTACACGAGCACGATCAGCAAAGGGCCGGTCGCGGCGAGGAAAATGACCAGCAGCGCTGGTGCTGACAAAAGCCAGCGGTCACGGACATCGCGCCGCTCCGCTGCCTTGGCGACTTCTTCCGCGGTCGCCATCGTCAGTCCTTCAGGACCTGGGCGGCATCGCTGCCGATGAGGATGCCGACCGCGTCGCCCTTCTCGAAACCGCAGCCCGCGCTGCGCGTGTTCTGCTGGCGTACGGTGAAGAGTTCGCCGCTGTCGAGATGAACATGGATGTGGGTGTCGGTACCGAAATAGACGATATTATCGACCCTCCCCGACAGTTCGCCCTTGGCCTTGGTCAGCTTGGCGTGTTCAGGCCGAACCACGACCGTGGCATTGGGCTTGGGCTGGAAACCCTGGGCCACGGTCGCCTCGATGGTCGCACCGGACTTGAGCGTGGCGCGCGCCTTGCCGTTGGCCATCTCGCTGATGGCGGCCGTCAGGAAGTTGGTTTCACCGATAAAGTCGGCGACGAAGCGTTCGGCCGGCTTGTCGTAGATATCCCAGGGCGAACCGACCTGGAGGATCTTGCCCGATGACATGACCGCGATGCGGTCGGACATGGTCAGCGCTTCTTCCTGGTCGTGGGTGACGAAGATGAAGGTGATGCCGGTCTCGTGCTGCAGCCGCTTCAACTCGATCTGCATCTCCTTGCGCAGCTTGTAGTCGAGCGCCGACAGTGGCTCGTCGAGCAAAAGCACCTTCGGCTGCGGTGCCAAGGCGCGGGCCAAGGCCACGCGCTGCTGCTGGCCGCCGGAGATCTGGCTGGTGCGACGACCGGCGAGTGCCTCCATCTTGACCAGCTTCAGCATCTCGGCGACGCGCGCCTTGATCTCGGCCTTCGGCTTACCCAGCATTTCCAGGCCAAAGCCGATATTGTCGGCGACCGTCATGTGCGGGAACAGCGCATAGGATTGGAAAACGGTGTTGACCGGCCGTTTGAAGGGTGGCAGCGGCGCGATGTCCTGGCCGTAGAGCAGGATTTCACCGGCGGTTGGAAAATCGAAGCCGGCGATCAGCCTGAGCAACGTCGTCTTGCCGCAGCCGGATGGCCCCAGCAACGTGAAGAATTCGTTCTCGCGGATAGATACCGAGACCGTGTCGAGGGCAGCCACCTGCCCCTCACCTGATCCGAAAATTTTGCTGACGTTTACTACTTCAATCGCATTCCGATCCGGTTTGTCCGGCACGATTACGCCTCACTGTTGACCCCGCTCTTGCTGGCGGAGCTCTTCCCCTGTTCGATGTGACCACATGGCCGGTGGGTTGGCAAGCCCGGCATTGGGTCACAGTTCAGTCAGTCATTGAGGCCTGCAAGCCCCATGCCATAGTCAGGCCTGATAGGTGATCTTGCCGCCGCAAATCGTCGTCACCGGCCGCACCTTGTGCAGATCGGCCGGGGCGGTGTTCTCGATATCCATCGACAAAACCACCAGATCGGCCATGTAGCCCGATCTCAGCGTACCCTTGCGGTGCTCGGCGAATTCGGCGTAGGCGCCCTCGATCGTGTAACCGGCGATCGCTTCATGCAGCGAGAAACTCTGGTCCGGGTCGCTTTCTGCCCATGGTTTGCGCAACACTGCCGCCTGAATGCCCAGGATCGGATCGATCGGCGACACCGGCCAATCGGATGCGAAGACGACATGCGCGCCGGCATCCTTCAAGGTCCGCCAGGCATAGCTCAGCGGCCAGCGTGCCGGCCCGATGCGCGACACCGTCGGCTCCAGCGGAAAATCCATGGCGCCGGGCGGATGCGGCGGTTGCATGGAAGCAATGACGCCGAGTTCTGCGAAACGCGGCACATCCGATGTGGTGGTGACCTCGATGTGCTCGACCCGGTGACGGCTGTCGCGCTTGCCGTTCGCCTTCTGCGCCGCCTCATAACCGTCCAGCACCGCGCGCACCGCGCCGTCGCCGATCGAGTGCACCGCGATCTGCAGCCCGCGCCTGTCGGCCGCGACGGCCAGATCGATGAATTGTTGCGGCGTGAACAGCGGCTCGCCCACCCAGTCGGGCCGGTCGGCGTATGGCTCGACCATGACAGCTGTCCAGGAATCGAGCACCCCGTCGTAGAACACCTTGACCATGCCCGACGACAGCCATTCGCTGTTGTAGCTTTCGGCCATATCAGATGCCTTGTCGAGCATGTCGAGCGTCATGAAATTCTTGTAGTGGAACGGGATCTTGACGCGGCAGGGCAAGCCTTCCTCGGCTTCGATCTCGGCCAGCAGCTCAAGCTGATAGAGGTTGCCGTCCATGTTCTGGATCGAGGTGATGCCGTGGCGGGCGCACCAGGCGAGCCCGCGCCGCATGATGTCGCGGTCGGCGTCCCGCTCGGCCGCCGTCGGCATCGGGTCCGGCTCGCCGCCGGTCGACAGCCCCAGCCGCACCCGGCTTTCGCCGGCAAGGTCGAGCACCGGGCCAAAGGCCTCGCCTTCGCGCAATTCGCCGGCGGCCAGTCCATCGTCACCCATGACAATCTCATTGCCAGGGCCGAGCGTACGCCCCTGCAGGATGCCGGCCATTTCCAACGCCTTGGTGTTGGCCCACATGGTGTGATGGTCTGGCGCCGCCATGCAGAACGGACGATCGGGCAAAATGGCGTCGAGGTGATGGCGCGTCACGCGCTCGCTGCCGAGCACGGTGTAGTCGACGCCTTGGCCGACCAGCATCTTCGCGTCGGGCCGGGTAGGCGCATAGTCGCGGATCGCCTTCTGCAGCGCCTCGAAGCCATGTATACCGGTGAGTTGAAGGTGGGCAAGTTCAGCCCCGCCCGAAAACAGATGCATGTGGGCTTCGATGAAACCCGGCAGGACGGAGCCGCCCTTGGCGTCGATTACCTTGGTGGCCGGTCCCTTGAACTCTTCGATGGAGGCGCGGCTGCCGATGGCGATGATTGCGCCGTCCTTGACGGCGACGGCCTCGGCGGTGGGATTGTCGTCGTCGATGGTCAGTACACGACCATTGATGACGATCAGATCCGCATTGTGACCTGCACCTGTGACAGACATCGCGACTCCGCGCTTTTGACGACTGACTGAGACCGACAACCTCTTGGCCAACGACCTGCCACTCCACCGGAGCGGCGCCATGGGACGAAAAAGAATGCCAGCGCGCTGTCTTGGAAATTCCCCTTGTCATCCCAAGAGGCAGCGTGGATAAAGAATGCGACTGATTATTCGCGTTTGTCAACATACCGAATCTGGAATGTATCGTGGACAGCAAGCTCCCACCATGTTGAGACCGGGCGGGGAACGAGGACATCGGACGGTGAAGCGCAGTCTCGACCGCAAAAGCAGGATAGCGCTCGAACCGCGCAAACAGCCGCGGCAAAAACGCTCCAGCAAGGTGGTCGACCGGATTCTCGACGCAGCGCTGGTCTTGACGCGGGAGCAAGGAACCAAGACGCCGACGACGCTGGCCATTGCGCAGCGCGCAGGCTTGTCGGTTGGTTCGATCTACCAATACTTTCCCAACAAGGAAGCCATTCTTCTGGACCTCGCCCGGCGCTGGCTGTCATCCTTTCCCGAGGTGATCGCCAAGCGTATCAAGGTCGCCCCGCCCACCAACCGTGAAGAGTTTCGGCAGGAAGTGCGCAAGCTCTTCATCGACACGTCCAGACTCTACCTCGAAAACGCCAGCCTGATGCCGGTGATCGAGGCCATTTCAGGCAACGCCGACCTCAGGCCGATCCAGAACGAATATGACGAGCAGATCATCGCGCTCTACGCCGCATGGCTGCAGCATGTGAACCCGGCGCTTGAAGACAATGTCGCCAGCCGGCTCGGCGTGCTGATGATGGACGTCGGGCACGCCTGCCGGCTTGTCGGGCTGAAAAGAGACCGCAAGACATACGACCTCATCGAGGACGATGTGGAAAGAATGTGGCTCGCTCTGGTGAGCCCTTATCTCAATCTTGAATCTTGACTGATTTCGCACTTCGAGAGGAATTTATGAAGACTGTTTTCTCCCCCCTTCACGCCGGCCATGCCGGTCAAATGGAACTGGTCACATCAGCCATCGTGCCGGGTTTCGAGAAGCCATCGAGGGCCGAATTCATCAAGGCGCGGGTCGAAAGCGAGAAACTGGGTCCCATCATCGCGCCGCACGAACATGACCTCGCCGCCGCCAAGCGCATCCACAAATCAGACTATATCGACTTTCTCCCGACGGTCTGGCCGCAATGGCTGGAAGCAGGTCTCACAGGCACGGCGATGCCCTTCACATGGCCGACGCGCGGCCTGCGCGGCGACGTGCCGCCAAAGCGCGTCGACGCGCTGCTCGGCTATTATTCCTTCGATGCCGGCGCCACTTTCGTCGAAGGCACGTGGGCCGCGATCAAGTCTTCCTACGACGTAGCGCTGACCGCCGCCGGCCTGCTCAAGGATGGCGAGGCTTCCGCCTTCGCGCTCTGCCGTCCGCCCGGCCACCATGCCGGGGCTGGCTTCATGGGCGGCTATTGCTACATCAACAACGCCGCTGTCGCCGCGCAATGGTTCCGCGACCACGGCGCCAAACGCATCTCGATCCTCGATGTCGACTACCATCACGGCAACGGTACGCAGGAGATCTTCTACGACCGTGCCGACGTCCAGGTGCTCAATCTGCATGGCGATCCGATGGTCGAGTACCCGTTCTTCCTCGGCCATGCCGACGAACGCGGCGCGGGTGCCGGCGAAGGCTTCAACATCAATTATCCGATGCCCTTCGGCACCGACTGGGATGCATGGAACGCCTCGCTCGAGGATGCCTGCGGCAGGCTCGCCGCTTATGCACCGGATGTCGTCATCGTCTCGCTGGGTGTCGATACGTTCGAGAAGGACCCGATCAGCCAGTTCAAGCTGAAGACGTCTGATTATCCCAAGATCGGCCGCCGCATCGCCAGGCTCGGCCTGCCGACGCTGTTCGTCATGGAAGGCGGCTATGCCGTCGAGGAGATCGGCATCAACGCGGTCGGCGTGCTGACCGGGTTCGAGGATCGGTAAATGCCTGTCGTCCAGGAGCATCTGGCGGTTTTGGGACAACGACAGGCATAAGCAAAGGACCACCGGGACCGGGCGGCAACATCGCCCGGCTCCGACTATCGGGCCAAGGCACCCCCTTCGGCACAGCAACCGGCGCGCCCGTCTGTCCAATGCTCCCGAGCCTGGCGAAATCGACCAGCCGCCGAGGTGGCCGGCGAAGACTTTCGCGTCCCGGTCGTCTGTCCAGGGCGCGAAAACCGAGCTGTGAGTCGCGCCGGAGTCCATCAGATTCGATTTTGTCAAATCGCGTTTGATGTCAGATTCAACTGCGGGTAGATTAAACCCGAATCAGCCGGTCCTGGGGGGCGCGGCGACCACCCAAAGTCTTTTGTTCCGGAGCTTTTCCGGCACCAGACGCGGACGGCTTCGCGTTCCCTGAATGGATTCGGGATTTGGTTCGGTGCAGCCCTGCGCCACGCGTGTGTCTTCGTCAAAGTAATGTGTATTCGGGTTCGGCGGCTGACTTCCAGCATCCGGACAGCAGAAACGATTCCGGCCAAAAGCAACGAGAATGAGCAGTCCCGCCGCGCTACTTCAATCCGACACATTGGGCTCGCGCCTGACGTCGCGCGGCGATCTCACCAGCTTTTTCATGCAACTGACCGCCGAGATCGGCGCCGACAGCTACATGCTGGTCGCCATCGTCCACGATCAGGACCGCAACGATGCGCGCATCGTCTCCTCCAACTGGATTTTCGACGCCATCGAGTTGATCGGCAAGCGGCTGATCGCCGGGCTTGCGCAAGGCGCGCTCACCGTCGCGCCCGGCATTCGTCCGCAGCCGCTGGTAGCATCTCACGCGCCCGAAGCTGACGGGTTGATCACCGGCGAGGAAGCCCGCCTTCTCGATGTGCTCGGCCATGCAGAGATCTATTCCCTGCGCCTGAATGTCGGCCGCCAGCGCCTGTTCGCTCTGTTCTCGGCAGCGACAGCCGGCAGCATCGACCAGCCGGCGCTGATGCGGGCGCAGCTGAAATGCTGCTACGCGCTCTCGCACATCCCACAACTGATCGCCGCCGCCGCCATGCAGGATCCGTTGTCGGATCGCGAGCGCGAATGCCTGTTCTGGGTTTCCGAAGGCAAGACCACCGACGAGGTCGCCGTCATCCTTGGCGTCTCCTCCAACACCGTCAACAGCTACATCACCCACGCCATCCAGAAATTCGCGGCCAGCAACCGCGCGATGGCCATCGCCACGGCGATCAGGAGCGGCATCATTTGAAACACGCCGATATCAAGGAAGCCGCCGAAGCCCTTTTCAACGAGCAGCGCAAGCCGTTCGGCGCCTTCACCCTTAGCTCCGAAACCCATCACGCGGTCACCATTCCCGACGCCGTGCGCCGCTGCCGCTGGATCGCCGTCGACATCAACGCCTCGGCTTTCGGACTGTTCTTCGTCAGCCCCTCGCCCGAACGGGCGCGGCTCGTTCCTTGCCTTGATTCCGACTATCCCGGGATTGCCGTGGCGACGAAGTTCATTTCAGGCGCCAATGGCGAGGAGATCGTGCGTCACACGCGCATCTCGACCGAACCGCGCTGGTGGACGGATGACGGCGTCACCGCCATGGCCGAGATGTTCGGCAATCTCGCCTGGACGCAGCAGATGGCGCCGCTGGCGCCCGGCACCAGCGGCATCGCCTTCCCCGTCCACGCCGACCGCGGCCAATGCGGCCTTGTCGTTTTCCTGGGCTCGGAGATCACCCTGTCGCAGGACGCTCTCTACGAGATCCACGCTCGTTGCTTTTCGTTGTTCGCCGCAGTCGCCCGCATCCGCCCGAGCGATGCCGGCCGCATGCGTGCAATCTCCAAGCGCGAACTCGAATGCCTGAAGCTGACCGCCAACGGCAACACCAGCGAGGAGATCGCGCGACTCCTGAAACTGTCGGTGCACACCGCCAACCAGTATCTGACCCAATCGACCCAGAAGCTCAACGCCGTCAATCGCAACCAGGCCGTTGCCAAGGCGCTGCGGCTGGGCTTGATCGAATAGGGGAATTCGGCAGCGCTTCGAAAGCGACCGACGGTCAGCGATAGGCCAGCGGCTCGACCTTGCGGATACGCGCCTCTTCGATCACCGCTTCGAGCAGCGCCGTGTTGCGCTCCGGGTCTTCGCCCGGCTTCTCGAACGATACGTAGTTGACCGCCACCGACGCGCCGAGCTCGCTCAGCGTCAGCTGGAAATAGACGGTGACGCCGGGCGGCCTCAGTTCCAGATCGAGCACGATGCGCGGGCTGCCGCTCCAGTCGACATGCGCCTCACCACCATGGCCGAGCCGCAGAGTACCCGGCATGAAGAACAACTCAACCGCTGAATCGACCAGGTCCGACAGGCATGCGAAATGCTCCAGCCGGATAAAGGCGATGTAGTCGGCGACATCGATCAGCCTCAGTTCGCCCACCACCTGCTCGATGGCGCTGGCGACGATGATCTCGCGGGATTTTGCGTGCGGTTGCCGGTTCATGAAATCTGTCTGCGCTCAGCCTTTTTCGAGTAGACGATCCGCACCAGTTCGGCGACGGCCTGGTAGAATTGTGACGGGATCACATTATCGACCGAAACTTGCTTGTACATGGAGCGGGCGAGCGCCACGTCCTCGAAGATCGGGATGTTGTGTTCCCGCGCGATCTCGCGGATCTTGAGCGCCACCAGATCCTGGCCCTTGGCCAGCACCATGGGCGCCGAGTCCTCGTCGCGCACATATTTCAGCGCGATCGAGAAGTGCGTCGGGTTGGCGATGATCAGCGTCGCGCGCGGCACCGCCGTCATCATCCGTTTGCGCGCCCGGTCGCGCGCCAGCGAGCGCAGCCGCGACTTGACGATCGGGTCGCCCTCGGACTGTTTGAACTCGTCCTTGACCTCCTGCTTGCTCATGCGCAGATCCTGCTTCCAGTGGAAGCGCGACCAGACGATGTCGACTGCCGCGATCAGCCCCATGACGAAGACGATCGCCACCAGGATGTCGACGGCGATGCCGCGGATGACGAGACCGAAGGCGACCGGATTGGTGATCATCCCGGCGAGCAGCTTGCGGTGGTCTTCCGACAGGGTGAAGCTCAGCACGACGATGGCAAACCCGACCTTGCCGAGTGACTTCAGGAACTCGACCCAACCCTGGATGCCGAACAGCCTGTTCCAACCCTTGGCGATCGAAATACGCGAGAGTTGCGGCCGGACCCGCTCGCCTACGAATTGCGGCATGTTCTGGAACACCGAGGCGCCGACGCCGGCGACGGTCAGCAGCACCATCAAGCTCAGGACGGCGCGGCCGACCTCGAGCAGGACGATCTTGTAAAGCGCGATGACGTCGGTCTCCGTGTCCATCGGCCAGGCTTCCGGCTTCTCCAGGAACATCGACAGGAACATGCCGAGATCGATGATCGCATCCTTGGCGTAGAAGACGGTGAACACCAGTATGGCAACGAACGAGGCAAAGAGCGCTGTCTCCCGCGAATGGGGCAGCTTGCCCTGTTCGATGGTGTCGCGGATCTTCTTTTCCGTCGCCTCTTCGGTTTTCGAATCCTTGTCGACCGCGTCAGCCATGGCGCGGTCCTAGGCGGCGTCTTGGGTCGAGGGGAGTTCGAAGGCGCCTTCGCGCGACAGCCGGATCGTCGTCGTCACGATCGTCTTGCGGGCCGCCATGATATCGGCGAGGGGGATCCCGTCCGAGCCCTGCCCGAGCTCGGCTTCGATCATGCGCCGCGAGCGGGCGCCGATGGCCGACAGCACCGATTCTGCAAGGGCGGCCGACGTGCCACGCAAGGCCAGCGTGACCAGCTCCGTCGATAGCCCGTCGAACAGCAGCACCCGCGCTTTCTGGGTGAGCAGCGGCAGATCGTCGAAAGCAAACAGCCGGGCTCGCACGCCGTCGAGATCAGGCGTGCCGGCGGCTTCCAGATCCTGCATCACCTCCTCGAGCAGCGGCTTGTCGAGTTCGTTGAGGACGCTGGCGACACGCGCCTGTCCGGCCGAGGTATCCTTGGTCGAGGTTTCGGCCAGCACACTGGTGCGCAGCCGGTTTTCGACGATCCTGGCGGCAGCGTCGGGAACATTGGCCATCGTCACCATGCGCTTGATGATTTCTCCACGCATCGGCTTGGTCAGTGTCAGCAGCACGCTCGCCGCCACCTGCGGCGCCAGCTTCGACAACACCATGGCCGCTGTCTGCGGATGCTCACCGGCCAGGAAGGCGCCAAGCCGCGCCGGTTCGAGCTTTTCGAGCTCGGGCCAGATCGGCGGCGGGCCTTCCGGTGCGACCTCGAATTTCCTGTCGCCCATGATCGCGCTCATCTCTTCGGGCGAGAGCGATTCGTTGAGGATGGTGTCCATCCTGTCGGCGGAATCGAGCAATCCCGCCCCTTCGGTGAATTCGGCCTCGAACTCAGCGACAATGCGCTCAAGATCGCTTTGCGGAATCGTCCGCAGCAGCCGGGCGCCCTCGATCAGGGCCTTCAGTTCTTCCTGCTTGAAGAATTTCAGCAGGCGGCTGGCCGACGGCTTGCCCATCGCCACAAGTATGGCGGCCGCCTTCTGCGCGCGGGTCAAGGTCACCGGCGTCGTCATGCCACTCGCCTCCGCTGCCACCGGCAAGCCCCGCAAACCATGTCTAGGCGCCCTTCGTGCCGGCGATGATTTCGGTCAGCCTGATGCCGAAGCGCGAAGGATCGCTTTCCAGAACGGTTATCTCGCCGCGCGCGATCTTTCGGCCGTTGACCACGACGTCGACAGGTTCGCCGATGCGGCGATTGAGCGCCACGGTCGACCCTTTTTGCAGAGCCATCAGATCGGAGACCGG
>NZ_RZPB01000290.1:0-7026 GCF_003998535.1 Mesorhizobium sp. M7A.F.Ca.AU.002.02.1.1
GACTACAGTGCCGGTGCAACCGCCATGACAGCGGCCGCCCGACATTTTGTACCCAACGAGACGGTTGCTCACGCATACGCACGGCGGTATCGACTCTATGGCGAGATCAACCAGGCGATGACCCCGATGTGGGAGCGCATCGCCGGACAGCAGGCGCGCACGTGACCGAAGCTTCACCGTCTCCGTTCGGCAGTTACGACTACGTCATCGTCGGTGCCGGCTCCGCCGGCTGCGTGCTCGCCAACCGGCTCTCGGCCGATCCGCGCAACAAGGTGCTGCTGCTCGAGGCCGGCGGCAGCGACCGCTATCACTGGGTCGATATCCCGATCGGCTATCTCTTCTGCATGGGCAACCCGCGTACCGACTGGATGATGAAGACCGAGCCGGAAGCCGGTCTCAACGGACGCAGCCTCAACTATCCGCGCGGCAAGGTGCTCGGCGGCTGTTCATCGATCAACGGCATGATCTACATGCGCGGCCAGGCTGCCGACTATGATGGCTGGCGCCAGGCCGGCAATGCCGGCTGGGGCTGGGACGATGTCCTGCCTTACTTCCTCAAGTCGGAAGACTTCCATGGTGGCAAGAGCGCCATGCACGGCAGCGGCGGCGAGTGGCGGGTCGAACGGCAGCGGCTTTCATGGCCGATCCTCGACGCCTTCCGGGACGCGGCCGAGGAACTCGGCATTCCGCGCACCGAAGACTTCAACACCGGCACCAATGAAGGCTCGGGCTATTTCGAGGTCAACCAGAGGAAGGGCGTCCGCTGGAACACATCGAAGGCGTTTTTGCGCGGTATAGCGGGGCGCAAGAACCTGCGCGTAGTGCTCGGCGCGGAAACCGAACGGCTCGAATTCGACGGCCGGCGCGTCACCGGACTGGTTTTCCGCCAAGGCGGCCGCCTGCATCAGGTCCGCGCTGGACAGACGATCCTTGCGGCCGGCGCCATCAACTCGCCCAAGCTGCTCGAACTGTCGGGGGTGGGGCGCCCCGACCTGCTCTCGGGCATCGGCGTGGATGTCCGTCACGCGCTGCCGGGTGTCGGTGAAAATCTGCAGGACCATCTGCAGATACGCACCGTCTTCAAGGTCGCCAACACCGCCACACTCAACCAGCGCTACCACAATCTGGTCAGCCGTGCGTCGATGGGGCTGGAATACGCGCTCAAGCGCAGCGGGCCGCTGTCGATGGCGCCAAGCCAGCTCGGCATCTTCGCCAGGAGCGATCCGCGCCTCGCAACGCCCGATCTGGAATATCATGTGCAACCGCTGAGCACCGACCGTCTGGGCGAGCCGCTGCATCGCTTTCCCGCGGTCACCGTCTCGGTCTGCAATCTGCGTCCGGAAAGCCGGGGCAGCGTGCACATGGCTTCGTCCGACGCGCGGGAGACGGCGAAGATCCGGCCGAACTATCTTTCCACCGAGGGAGACCGCAGCGTGGCCGTCGCGTCGTTGCGCCATGTCCGCAGCTTGATGAAGGCTCGGGCGGTGGCGCGCTTTGCGCCGGAAGAGATGCTGCCCGGCACGCAGTATGACAGCGATGAAGAGCTCATCCGCAAGGCCGGCGATATCGGCACGACGATCTTCCACCCCGTCGGCACCTGCAAGATGGGTTCGGATACGATGGCGGTGGTCGACGACGGCCTGCGTGTTCACGGGCTTGCCGGGCTGCGCGTGGTCGATGCCTCGATCATGCCGACAATCGTCTCGGGCAACACCAACTCGCCGGTCGTCATGATCGCGGAGAAGGCAGCCGAGATGATCCTGCAAGAGGCCCGCTGACCGCCATCGGCTTCAAGCCGTGGCAACACCGCGCGATCGCCGCTTCTCGGCCGCCGCGAGCAGATCGACGAAGGTGCGCACCTTGGCGGGCCGGAACCGGGCCGGCGGAAAGACTGCGTGGATGCCGCCTGACGGCAGGCTCCAGTCGGCAAATACCGGCACCAGCCGCCCCTCGGCGATATCGTCGCTGACGCTGTAGTCCGGAAAGACGCCCAGCCCGATGCCGACGAGCACGCAAGCAAGGGCGGCGGGGCTCTTGTCGCACATGAGGACCGGATTGAGCTCGGTCAGCACCGTTTCGCCATCCCTGGAAAACAGCCATTGGCCGATGCCGCGCAACTGGGTGTTGCCGACCCAGGCCAGCGATCTTGCCTGGTGCGGCGTCAGGTCGGGCGGCAGGCTCGCCGCGAAGCCAGGGCTCGCCACCACGATTTGCCGGATCGTCCCCAGCCGCCGCGCCTGGTTCGAGGAATCGGTGAGCCAGCCGACGCGGATGCCGAGATCGATCTGCTCGTCCACCAGATTGCTGACGGCGTCGTCGAAGATCGCCTCGACGCGCATCTGCGGATAGGTTCTGAGATAGGCCGCCATGACCGGAGCCACCATCTTGGTGCCGTAGTCGAGCGGCGCCGTCAGCCTCAGCGTTCCGCTCGGTTCGACGGCCCCGCGCGAGATTTCGCCATAGGCGGCCTCCGCTTCCCGCAGGATGATCATCGCGCGGTCATAGAAGAGGCGCCCCTCTTCGGTCGGCGTGACACGCCGGGTCGTGCGCTGCAGCAGCGTTGCGCCCAGTTCCTCTTCGAGCTTGCCGATCTGATGGCTGACCACGGCCTTGGCGACGCCAAGCCGGTTGGCTGCGGCCGTGAACGAGCCGGTTTCCATCACCGTGGTGAAGTAGGCGAGCCGATTGAGGTTCAGAAGTTCGGCCAAGCTGGCTGCCATTTGTATGATCAGATCATACAGTTTGTATTATTGGGTGCCATTTATCGCAAGACCCCCACCTGCCACATATCAGCCAACGGCATTCGATCAAGCCGGCAGCCGGATCATGGGTAGCAGCGATTATGAACAATTCAGAAGTGACCTATCTTTTCGATCCGCTCTGCGGCTGGTGCTATGGTGCCACCCGGATGCTCGGCCGGTTGTCGGCCGCCGGCGTGCGCGTCGAGCTGCTGCCGACCGGCCTGTTTTCCGGCGCCGGCGCGCGTCCGATGGATGAAGGTTTTGCGGCGCACGCCTGGGCGAACGACCAGCGCATCGAGCGCCTGACCGGACAATCGTTCACGCCGGCCTACCGGCACAATGTCCTCAATGTCCGTGGCACCCTGCTCGACTCACATGCCGCCACACTCGGCATCACTGCCGCTGGCCTGGAGGACCCTAGCCGCCGGTTTGCGGCGCTGAAGACGATCCAGCATGCGCGCTATGTAGAAGGACGCGATGTCGTGACGATCGGCGGTGTGGCCGAGGTGCTCGCCGCCGACGGCATGGCGGACGCCGCCGAAATGCTCAAGGCGCCGACCGAAACATTGCTGGCGGCTCACCGCGATCAGGTTGGCCGTGGCCGTGCGCTGTTCCAGCGCCTGCATGCCGATGGCGTGCCTTCGCTCGCGGTCATCCGCAACGATGCGCCCCGGCTCATCGGTTCGAACGCGCTGTTCGGCAGCTTCGACAATCTCGTCGCCCACATCGCGGCGGCGTGACCCCATCCTCCAGACCCCCAAGCATAAGGAAACAGACATGGCAAAAGTCGCTCTCATTGGTGCATCGGGCGCTGTCGGTTCGCGCCTTCTCAGGGAACTCTCCGATGGCGGCCATACCGTCACGGGCATCGCGCGCAACCCGGAAAAGATTGTCGCGCTTCCGGGCGTGACGGCCAGGAAGGGCGATGTCTTCGACACAGAAGGTCTCGCGGACCTGATCCGCGGCCATGACGCTGTGATCAGCTCTGTGCATTTCCTGGATAGCGATACCGATGCACTGATCGAGGCGGTGCGCGCCTCCGGCGTGAAGCGCTATCTCGTCGTCGGCGGCGCCGGCAGTCTCGAAGTCGCGCCCGGCAAGCGGCTGGTCGATAGCCCCGACTTCCCGGCGATCTACAAGGCAGAAGCGCAGAAGGGCGCCGACTTCCTGGACAGATTGAAGACGGTCGACGACCTCGATTGGACGTTCCTGTCGCCATCCGCCATGTTCGTGCCTGGCGAGCGCACCGGCAAATTCCGCCTCGGCAAGGACACGCTTCTCGCCTCCGACGAGGGCAGCAGCATTTCCTTCGAGGACTACGCGATCGTCATGGTCGACGAGATCGAGAAGCCGGCCCATATCAGGCAGCGCTTCACCGTCGGCTATTGAGCGAACGGATGGTGGCGGCCGGGTCTCAATCGAGGCCGGCCGACGCCAGCCGCATCAGGGTCCGGTTCAATCTCGGTGCTGCCGCCACCAGCGCCTTTCCAATGGCCGATCGCGGTGCGTCGATGACGGTTCGGGCATCGCCGTTCTCGGCAACCCGGCCGGCGTCGAGAAGGATAACGCGGTGGGCGATCGACCGGATGACGCCGAGATCATGTGAAATGAAGAGATAGGCGATCTTTTCCTGGCGCTGCAGGTCGAGCAAAAGCTCGAGGATCTCCCCGCGCACGGAAACGTCGAGCGCCGACACCGCTTCATCGAGCACGATCAGCGACGGCTTCGTGGCGATGGCGCGGGCAATGGCGACGCGCTGCCGCTGGCCGCCTGAGATTTCATGGATGGCACGCGGGGCGAGGTCCGCCGTCAGCCCGACGCGCTCCAGCAAGGCGGCGATGCGGCGCGGGCGCTCGCTGCGGGAAGCGATGCCATGGATGCGCAAGGGATCGTCGAGCACACGCGCCACTGTGGCGCGCGGGTTGAAGGCGGCAAGCGGGTCCTGGAACACCATTTGCAGGCGCGCGCGGCGGGCACGCAGTGCTGCGCTGCGCAGGGCCAGGAAATCGTCGCCTTCGAACTCGATGCGTCCGTCGTCCGGCTCGATCAATCGCAGCACCACCCGCGCGATCGTCGATTTGCCGCTGCCGGAGGGTCCGGCCAACGCCAGCGTTTCGCCCGGCTCGATGTGAAAGGAGACATCGTCGACTGCAGCGATGGTGTTGTCGCCGCGACGGTAGCGCTTGGTGAGGTTGGACACCGCCAGCAGGCTCATGCGTGGAGCCCGGCTCGGTTCAGCAGCGGCTTGGTGTCGAGGCCGATATCGGCATCGAGCAATGCGCGCGTATAGGGTTGGGCCGGGGCGCCGACAATCTGCGCCGTCATGCCAAGCTCGACCAACTGCCCATGGCGGAAAACGGCGATGCGCCCGGCAAGCTCGGCCGCCAGCGCGATGTCATGGCTGATGAACAGCAGCGTCATGCCGTCCTCGGTCACCAGGCGTCGGATCAAGGCGACGATCTCGGCCTGCACGATGGTATCGAGCGCGCTGGTCGCTTCGTCGGCGATCAGCAATTTCGGACCGGCCGCAATGGCGGCGGCGATCGCCACACGCTGCTTCTGGCCGCCGGAAAGCTGGTGCGGGAAGGCGCGCAGGGCCGAGTCAGGATCGGGCAGGCGGACGCGTTCGAGCAGGGTTTTGGCCCTGGCATAGGACTGGGACCAGGTGAGGCCGAGATGGGTGCGGGCGACTTCGGCGATTTGTTTGCCGATTGGCATTACGGGGTCGAGGCTGGCGGATGGGTCCTGGAAGACGAAACCGATATCGCGGCCGCCGCGGGGAGGGTGACTTGATCTGGTGAAGAGCTTTTGCGGTCTGTGCTCTACGAGGCCCCCCTCTGTCCTGCCGGACATGTCCGGCAGGACAGAGGGAGGTGCCTTGGCGCCCAACGCCGACGGTAGGAACCAATCGATCTTTCCTTCAGTCTTGGTGCTTGCCGGCAACAGCCCGGCAATCGCCAGCGCCAGCGTGCTCTTGCCCGAGCCACTTTCGCCGATGATGGCCAAGCGCTCGCCAGCCTCTATATCGAGGCTGACATCCTTCAGCGCCGCCACCTCGCTGCCGTCGCGGCGGTAGGTCACCGTCAGGTCGCGGATCGAAGCCAGCGCGGTCACGACAGGCCTCTCCTGACCGCCGTCGTCTCGACAATGCCTTCACCGGCGAGATAGACGCCGAGCACGGTCAGCACCAGCGCTATGCCCGGGACGATCGACAGGAAGGGCGCGGTGCGCAGGACAGCGCGGCCTTCGGCAATCATGCCGCCCCAGGTGACCCGGTTGGGATCGCCCAGGCCGAGGAACGACAAGGCCGCCTCGGTGAGGATCGCCGCGGCGACGATCACCGACGACATCGCCAGCACCGGCGGCAAGGCATTGGGCAGCACCTCGCGAAAGGCGATCGCCAGCGGGTGCATGCCGATGACCCTGGCGCCGGCGACATAATCGCGTTCGCGAATGGAGAGGACTTCCGCGCGGGCGACACGGGCTGGTCCGGTCCAGGTGCCGAGCGCGATGGCGATCACGACGATGCCGAGCGACGGTCCGACGACGCTGACGAAGGCCAGTGCCAGCAGGAAACTCGGCACGGTCTGGAAGGCGTCGGTGATGCGCATCAGCACCTCGTCGACGAGGCCGCCGGCAAAGCCGGCCAATGTGCCGACCACTGCCCCGACGACAAGTGCGGCGGCCGCGGCGGCGATCCCGACAGCCAGCGATGTGCGGGCGCCATGAAAAAGCTCGGCCAGCACGTCGCGGCCAAGCCGATCGGTGCCAAGCGGGAGCGACCAGTCCTGGAACGGCGGCAGCAGCGCCGGCCCGGCAATCGCTTGCGGATCGCCGGGGAACAGCAGCGACGCCGACAGTGCCATGGCGATCAGCGCCGCCAGGAGGATGGCGCCGGCGACCGCCTCGGGCGTGCGCAGAAAGCGGCGGAGGGCACTCATGCGCCGGCCTCGCAGGCGCCGACGCGCGGGTCGAGGAAGGCATAGGCGATGTCGACGGCAAGGTTGATGACAATGACCAGGACGGCGCTGGTGAGAATAATGCCGAGCAGAAGCGGCGTATCGCGGGAGGCGACTGCCTCCTGCGCCAGCCGGCCGAGGCCGGGCACGGAAAAGACGCTCTCGATGACGACACTGCCGCCGAGCATCTGCGCCGACTGCAGGCCGAGCATGGTGACCAGCGGCAGCAGTGCATTGCGGGCGACGTGGGCGAGCACGATGCGGCGGCGTGATAATCCCTTGGCGCGCGCGGCCAAGACGAAATCCTGCCGCCAGACCTCGGCCAT
>NZ_RZPB01000291.1:0-7009 GCF_003998535.1 Mesorhizobium sp. M7A.F.Ca.AU.002.02.1.1
CGGCTGATGAGGGCACGATCATCGGCGCGGGCGGCAATAATCGCCAGCAGCAGTGCGGCCGCCGCAAAAGCGACCGACCTGATGTTCACCAGCTTGCGCGCCGCCGCGTTCATCCCAGTTCCGGCCGTTCGAAATCGCCAGTCTCCTTGTTCATCGTCCAGAGTTCGCCGGTCGAGATATCGAACCAGGCCCCATGCAGCGACAGCCGTCCCTTGCCTTCGAGAATCGAGACGCAGGGAAAGGTTCTGAGGTTGGCGATGGAATAGCGGATCGAGATGCGCTCCAGCGCGGTCTGGCGCTCCGAGGCGGTCATGAAGGTGCTGGAGGAGACGGTTTCGGCCGCCGGCGCGATCAGGCTCATCCACTTGCCGATGAAGTCGCCCGGCGACAGCGGCGCGGAATTGCTGTCGAGCGCCGCCCGGATGCCGCCGCAGCGGCCATGGCCCATGACGACGATGTTCTTGACCTTGAGGCTCTGTACGGCGAATTCAAGCGCCGCCGAGGTCGAATGGAACTCGCCGTCGGGTGCATAGGGCGGCACCAGATTGCCGACATTGCGCAGAACGAAGAGTTCGCCCGGCCCAGCGTCGAAGATCGCCTCGGGCGCCGAACGCGAATCGCAGCAGGCGACGATCATCGTCTCCGGCGCCTGGCCTTCGCGAGCGAGATCGCGATAGCGCCCGCTCTCTGTGAGATAGCGGCCATTCATGAAATTGCGATAGCCGGCGAGAAGATGTTCAGGGAGATGGGACATGGGCGGCGTCTGGAGCCTTTCCGGGTTGGATGCGGCAGCTCGTTGCGGTCTAGAGAGGCTCTAGCGGCAAAAGCCGGTCGCGAGCAATGCAGAATTATGAGGGCTGGCTAGAAATGCCATGCATCGAGCGCAACGGTGGCCAACAGCGTCACGCCCAGATGGCGACGGGAATGCCAAAGCTGTCGCGGCCCGGCGGGTCGGGAAACGGCCGCGCCTCGCCGCCGACGATGCGACCGGCGATCAGCGTCATCGCGGCTGCGTCGAGGAAGTCATCAGCGGCGGCACCGCGGGGCGGCGGCTGGTCGAGAAAGCCCTTATCATAGCCGAGCCGGCAGAGCAGCGCCTTGCGTTCCGCCATGCCGGCCGGATTGATGCTGCCCTTGATCTTCTTCGGCAGTTGCATGGCTTGATCGCCGTTCAAGCGGCAGAAAGCGACTTCCGGATGGGATTCGAACACGCGGCCGCGCAAATCGGGCCGCGCGATCAGCAGGGCGTCGATCTCGCGGATCTTGGCAAAAATGCCGAACGCCTGGATCGAGACGCCGCGCGGCGGATCGGATGTGGTCAGGGCCACCGCGCTTGCCCTGACGTGCGCGGCATACCAGGCTTCGATGGTGGTGAAGCCGTTGGTGTCGGCATAGAGCGCGGCACGGGACGGGATCGAGAAGACACTGGACTGGCGTGCCCCGAGCAGCGGCCGCACCAGCGCTTCGGGGCCGCGACCGCCCTTGCCCGAAAAGCCGGGCAGGCCGATCGGCATGTCGACGGCGATGACAGCGTCTTCGGGAAGGGATGCGAGCAGGGCAGTGAAGGTTGCAAAGACACCGACCGACGGTGCCATGCCAAAAGTTCGTCGGACGGCGATCCAGCCGGCCTTGCAGCCATCGACGCCGACAAGTACGGCCTCAGTCGATGTCACGCCCGGCGGCCCCGCCCTGGATGTGTGAGGTGGCGAAGCTGGACCATCGCCATCGGATGCGACAGGCTCTGCGCATCGGTTTCGAGCTGCAGTTCGTCGCCGCCGCGCTTGGCGGTGCGTGCCAGGATCTCGTAGACCGCCGCCGTCGTCGATTGCAGCGCCTTGATCGGTGGCTGGCCGGACAGGATGCGTGCCAGGTAAACGGCCGCCGTCAGATCGCCCAGGCCATTCGGCGGCTTGTCGATCAGGCGATGTTCGGCGAGCAGCGCCTGGCTGTTATCGAGCAGGAGGTTGCCGGTGCCGCCCGTCATCATCGACGGCGCCGAGGTGACCAGCATGGTCGATGGTCCGGCGTGCAGCGCCGCCGCGATCACCGATTTCATGTCTGGCAACGCGGCGCCGGCCATCCATTCCAGTTCGTAGCGGTTAGGGGTGGCTATGTCGGCGATCGGCATCAGCCGGTCGCGCATGGCGATGGCGGTCGGTTCGGGCACATAGAGGCCGCCCGAATCACCCATCACCGGATCGCAGATATAGACGGCGCCGGGCGTCCTTGCCTTGACCGCGGCGACCAGCGAGGCGACGGCCTCGGCCTGGCCCGCCTCGCCGAGATAGCCGGACAGCACGGCGCCGACCTCACCCAGCCATGGCGCCCGCTCGAGATCGGCCATCAGAGCCTTGAACTCGTCGAGCGGCGGCACGATGCGCGTCGCGCGCCCATGGCCGGGATGCCAGGGCAAGATGACGGTCGGCACCGCCCAGACCGGGAAACCCAGGGTCTCCAGCGCAAAGACGGCAGCACGGTTGCCGACCGAGCCACGCGCGACATGGCTGGAAATGACGATGACCGCACGCGGCGCGTCGGTTTGTTCGGCGCTCATTGTCGTTTGATTCCTAACTGCCCCGGATGACGTAAAGCACGAGCCAGACCATCAGGCCCAGCGCCAGCAGCAGGCCCAGCGTGCGGCCAAAGCGGGTGCCCCAGACTTCGATCGGATCGGCACGATCGGCATCGGCCGCGATGACGTGATCGTGCATGCCTTTCGCTGCCCGCGCTACAAACGAGTTGCCGGCCGGATCCGTCTCGCGCGCAATGCGCTCGAGGATACGGCGCGATTCCTTGTCGCTGTCCTGGCGTTCCGCCATGATGATGTCCCGTTTTGCCGGACCTTATCGCGTTCGCACGGCCAATCACAGAGCCTTGCAGCGGCACCGGGCGTGCCAGGCGAGGGGCTGCCGGCGCGGGCGGTTTTCTTGCGCGCTGATTGTGGTAATGCTTCGCGTGCAACTTCTACCGAGGGACCCCCATCATGTTTGCCCAGCGCCTTGCCTTGCCGTCCACGTTCCGCACGCTGCCCGCCTTCCTGATGATGGCGATCGTGTTGCCGCTGCTTGCAGGCTGCGGCTATAACACCATCCCGACGGCGGAAGAAAATGCCAGGGCGGCATGGAGCGAGGTGCTGAACCAGTATCAGCGCCGCGCCGACCTCATCCCCAACCTGGTCGAGACGGTCAAGGGCTATGCCTCGCATGAAAAGGATACGCTCGACGCGGTGGTCGAGGCGCGCGCCAAGGCAACGCAGATCACGGTAACACCGGAAACGCTGAAGGATCCCGAAGCCCTCAAGAAGTTTCAGGATGCCCAGGCGGGGCTGACCAGCGCGCTGTCGCGGCTGATCGCGGTCTCGGAGGCCTATCCCGACCTCAAGGCCAATCAGAACTTCCTGGCGCTGCAGGCGCAGCTCGAAGGCACCGAGAACCGCATCGCGGTGTCGCGGCGCGATTACATCCAGGCGGTCAGGGACTACAATCTGACGCTGAGGACGTTCCCCTCGGTGCTGTGGGCGACCTTCTGGTTCCGCGGCAACGAGCCCTTCGCCAATTTCACCGTCGCCGAAGACAAGATGCAGCCGCCGAAGGTCGATTTCGGCACGAAGCAGGGCGGGTGAACGTCCACTGTCATCGGAATAAATCCCGCGAAATGACGGGCTGCTGGCGTGCAAACACCCCCCTCTGTCCTACCGGACATCTCCCCCTCAAGGGGGGAGATTGGCAGCTTCGGCGCTGACGCCCATCTTGCGACGTTGAAAATTGGTGAAAGTGGAGATGGCGGCCAATCTCCCCACTTGAGGGGGAGATGCCCGGCAGGGCAGAGGGGGGCGCTCCGGAACGCAAGCCTAGGGTTCCTTTTCGCTCTTCTAAGCCTCCTCTTCCTCCCCTTCACCGCCCTCGCGGCCGATCTCCCGGCGCTGACCGGCCGTGTCGTCGACAATGCCGGCATCATCGACGCCGCGACCAAGGCGGCGCTGACCCAAAAACTCGCCGATTTCGAGACAAAAGGCTCCGACCAGATCGTCGTCGCGACGATCCCCAGCCTCGATGGCGAGGAGATCGAGCCTTACGCCAACCGGCTGTTCCGCTTCTGGAAACTTGGCCAGGCGGGCGAGAACAATGGCGTGCTGCTGCTGGTTGCCCCGAACGACCGCAAGATGCGCATCGAGGTCGGTTATGGGCTGGAAGGCACGCTGACCGACCTGCACACCAAGCTGATCATCGAAAATGACATGGTGCCGGCCTTCCGCGCCGGGGACTTCTCCGGCGGCATCAGCAAAGCCGTCGATGACATGGTCATGGTGCTGGAGGGCAATCCCGAAGAACTGGAAGCGCGGGGCAAGCGCAATCCCGCCGATGACGGCACGTCCATCGATCCGATCTTTGCCGTGTTCCTGATCCTGTGGGCGACGATGTTCTTCGGCGGGATGGCGATGGCGTTCCTGCCGCCGATGTTCGGCACGAAACTGTCGCCGGGCGTGTACAAATGGCTGGGCATGACGTTTCGTTATGGCCGCGGGCCGAGCGGGTACTCGGGCACTGGCTGGACAACCGGTTCGTCGTCGGGCAGCGGCTGGTCTTCGGGGTCAAGCGGCGGTGGCGGATTTTCCGGTGGCGGCGGCTCGTCGGGTGGTGGCGGTTCTTCAGGAAGCTGGTGAGACAGATCATGGCAACACGACCAATCAGCCCGCAGGATCATGAGCGCATCGCAACCGCGATCCACGCCGCCGAGGAGAAAACCGACGGCGAAATCTACTGTGTCGTGGCGCATGCCAGCGACGGCTATTTCTTCCCGGCCGCCTTCATGGCGACCGTGTGCATGCTGTTCGTCAGCCTGGCGGTCGGCTACGGTCTGGAGGCCTGGTGGCTGTCGATCCGGCTGCCGCATTTCGTCCTCGCCCAGCTCCTGGCGCTTGCCTGCGTGCTGGCCTTGTTGTGGGCGCTGCCTGGTATGCGCATCCACCTGGTGCCGAGGCGGCTGCGCTACCAGGCGGCGCACGCCAACGCGATCAAGCAGTTCCTCGCCCGCAACGTCCACCGCACCACGGCGCGCACCGGCGTGCTGGTCTTCGTCTCGATCGCCGAGCGCTATGCCGAGGTGGTTGCCGATTCGGGTATCGACGCCAAGGTCGGCCAGCATGTCTGGGACGGCGTCGTGCGCGACCTTACCGCGCATGCCGGCGACGACCGGCTTGCCGACGGCTTCGTCAAGGCGATCGAGTTGGTGGGTGCGGTGCTGGCCGAGCATTTCCCGGTCACTGCGGGCGACAGCAACGAGCTCGACGACCATCTCGTCGAGATTTGAGCCTTTCCACAGAAGTCTTGAAGGCCCCTCACCAGGGCGGTGATCGCCTGTGAGAAAGCAGCCGGCTGGCGGCCCGGACCCTTGCAATCGGGCGATGCGGGTTTATGGTTAACAAATCATGAATACGCTGACGATCGACATCCGGAAAGCCGACCCGCGCGATGCCAGTGCCATCGCCGAGGTGCATCTGGAGGCCTGGCGCGGCGCCTATTCCGGCATCATTCCGCACCGGACCCTGACATCGATGATCAACCGCCGTGGCGCCGACTGGTGGGCGAATGCGATTCGCCGCGCCGCCACCGTTCTGGTCGTCGAAATCGGCGGCAAGATCGCCGGCTATGCGACGATCGGCAAGAACCGCGCCCGTGAACTGCGCCAGCAGGGCGAAATCTACGAATTGTACCTGCGCCCGGAATATCAGGGCATCGGGCTCGGCAGCCGCCTGTTTTCGGCGGCCAAGGCGCGGCTGGCCGATCACGGGCTGAAAGGCATGGTCGTGTGGGCGCTGGAGGACAACCAGAACGCGCTTGCCTTCTATGCCGGCGCCGGTGGCCGCGATGTCGCCGAGGGCGTCGAGATCTTCGAGCAAAAGGCGCTGAAGAAGGTCGCTTTCGTCTGGGAATGACAACCCGGCCTTTCGGCAATTGGGCGTTCCATTCGCACCCAGCACCATTCGCCGCATTGCACCATGACGCGCCGCCCGCTATCGATCGTCCATCGAGAGAGGGATTTAAGCCATGCGCATTGAAGCCATAGCCAGCGGAAAGAATCCGCCTGAGGACGTCAACGTCATCATCGAGGTGCCGATCGGCGGCGAGCCGATCAAGTACGAGATGGACAAGGAGGCCGGCACGCTGTTCGTCGACCGCTTCCTGCACACCTCGATGCGCTACCCCGGCAATTACGGCTTCGTGCCGCACACGCTGTCGGGCGACGGCGATCCGATCGACGTGCTGGTCTGCAACACGCGCGCGCTGGTGCCGGGCTGCGTCATCAACGTGCGGCCGATCGGCGTGCTGATCATGGAAGACAATGCCGGCCAGGATGAGAAGATCATCGCCGTGCCGTCGCCAAAACTGACGCTGCGTTACGAGAACGTCACCGAATACACTCAGCTGCCCGACATTACGCGCCAGCAGGTGCAGCACTTCTTCGAGCACTACAAGGATCTCGAGCCCGGCAAATGGGTCAAGATCGAAGGCTGGCACGATTCCAAATACGCCAAGAAGATGATCGTCGACGCGATCGAGCGGGCCAAGGCGAGCAAGTAGCCCGACCGGTCAGTTGTCGACCCGGCCGAAGGCCGGCACTTTGCCGATGACGGTGTGTCTGTCCTTGCCGCAGGCGAAGGTGCGTGCCTTGTCGTCGGCAAGCTTGCGCGCCTGGTCGTTGGCGACGGGATTGCCGGTGGCCAGCACCAGGCCGACGGTGCAGCCGTCGCGGGCGTCCATCTGGCCGACCTTGGCGACGAGCAGCACCTCGGTCGGCTTTTTCTCGTCCTCGGGATTGCTGATCGAGCGGCGATGGATGACGGCATAGGGCACTGCCGTGTCGCCCTTGGTTTCGATGCGCCATTCGACTTTGGCTCCGGACGAATTGAGGCCGGAAAAGCTTTCCCAGACCGTCGTCATGTCGCCGCCGGGCGGAAAACCGTAGAACAGCGATTCACGGGCGTCGTCATAGGCGATCAGTACGGGAT
>NZ_RZPB01000292.1:0-6998 GCF_003998535.1 Mesorhizobium sp. M7A.F.Ca.AU.002.02.1.1
GTACTCAATAGCGCGGCGGAAACCAGCATGAATAGAGAGCGCCTCATCATAGGTCCTTTCACTCGGTCCGTTCAATTGCCAACCCATCAGCCTGGATTTGTCCTTCGGACGTTCGCGCCCTGACTGATGCCGACGGCGAACGGGAAGACGAATGGCATGCCGTCACTGACGAGAACTGACATATAGACGCGTCCATTGAATTTTTTTATTTCAATACACGCAAAAGGTGTAAAAAAGAATACCTAAACGTCGATTATGACGGACAGAGATGACGGTTAAGGTATCCAAAACCTTATTCGCGAGTGATATCGATACGAGCAGCGACGCCTATGTCTTAAATTCTCCCTCTATGACGCCATATGGATAGAAGCAGAAATCTGCCGTCACCTGTGCCACCGGCGTGGGTATTGTCCAACGGCATCCGACAGCAAGCGTTGGCCTGTGCCTGTTCAATTCGCTTCACTTCACGATGACCTTTGCTCCCTTCGGCACCAGACTGTAGAGTTCGATCACATCCTCGTTGAGCATGCGAATGCACCCTGAGGACGCTTCAGTTCCTATGGTCCAGGGCTCTGAGGTGCCGTGGATACGATAAAGCGTATCCACGCCGTTCTTGTACAGATAGAGAGCTCGCGCGCCGAGCGGATTGTGCGTGCCGGGCCTGATCATGCGCGGCAGGTCGGGCGACTGGTTACGCATGTCGTCAGTCGGATGCCATGCGGGCCACTCCGCCTTACGCCCTACGCTGGCAATGCCCGACCAACTGTAACCGCTAGCCCCGACGGCGACACCATAGCGCCGCGCCATCCCATTGAGGCGGTATAGATAGAGGAACCTCTGCCGTGTATCGATCAACACCGTACCGGCAGGCAAGCGTTCCGGGGGCGTCACATCGACAGGCAGAAAGCGTTGGTCAAACTTGCTGCGATCGACGATGAAGACCTCATGCGGCTCCCTCGCGTAAGCGGCTTTCACGCGAACTAACTCTGTAGCCGTATTCGGGCTACCTTTTCCATCCGCCAGGCAACCGACAAGGAGCGCCGCCAGCGCCAATACAAAGCCCGACCGCACGAACTGGCGGATGCATTCCGGTCTTTCGTCTCTGCTCGAAACCGACCCGTTAATCGAACGGCCAAATGCTAGCGATCCAACTGGAGGAATGCGCACAGGCCGCTTACTCTTGGCTAGCTTCATCTACTGGCGAACCTTTTTCCTGGGCCCGCAACTGGTCGATGTGGATCGGCCGCTTTAGAGTTCGCTTTACTCGGTGAGTGTCATCCGCGACCGATTTCCCCGTCGGCGAAACACCCTGCAGATAGTGCTTCTGCCACTTCATCTCCTTGGTAAGCTCGTCGTTCATCTGCAGGCCGGCCGAAAACCGTCGACGTTCGCTATTCCAAACCTTATGTTCTTTATGGAACTCAGGATCGTCCTCCATCGGACGAATGACCGGCTGCACCTGCTCGATAGCGACACTTGGCATCATGGTGATGAAACAGAATGGCTCGCCCTTGGCAAAAGTGACAGACCCAGGGCGGGTGAAGCGCCAATTCATGGTGAAACTGAACGGCAGCCAGTTGGTTTCCACCAAGCCGTCCAGCGGCGCGATTCCGTCCTTCATCCGGTTGGGAGAGCCGCGAGCCCACACCATCCAGCCCGGCTCGGTGCGAAACACGTAACCCGGATGAAAGGTTACTATGCCGTGCCCGAAGGTCGAGCTGATGAATCGGTGCGTGACGTTCGGTTCGTTTACATGGAAGGCGATGTCTTTTGTAGTGTTGTATCCGTTCCAAGTAACAGTCACATTTATGGGGTTCAACAATTCCCATCCGCTGGCATTGGCGATTGAAAGCGGCGTGCAGCGGTAGGCGAAATGCTGGTCGGTCGCATCCATCCAGTCTCGCGTCCCCTCCGCGGCGACAAGCTCAGGCGGGTTCGGAGCCTGGATCATGCAGTCAAGACGAGGGCCGGTCATACTCTCCGCTATCCTCAAACGATTCGATTCTAAGTTGCTGATCACGTCGCCAACCGTAGCGGCATGACCAGGATAGAAGGAGGCACTATGGGCCTGCCGGTCCGGTAGGTCCCTCCGGTCCCACCGGCCCCACCGGTCCGGCAGGTCCCTCCGGTCCCGCAGGTCCGGCAGGTCCGCTAGGTCCCTCCGCACCGGGCGCGCCGGGAGGTCCAGACGCGCCGGTATCGCCGGGCGCTCCAGGTGTCCCGTCCGATCCGGGCAGTCCGACAGGCCCAGCAGGTCCGCCAGGTCCCTCCGCGCCGGGCGCGCCGGGAGGTCCAGACGCGCCGGGCACTCCAGGCGTACCAGCCTCGCCGGGTGCGCCAGGCGCCCCCGGCTGTCCCCAAACATTGGTGGAAGGCGTCGGCAAGTTGCCAACGTCTTTTACGATGTGCGATGGAAGGAAGTCGCCACGATCACGCTGAATCAAGGAACGACCTGGCTTGTCGGCATAATAATCGTTCTGACCATCCGTGACCGCGCACTCGAAATTCTGGTCCGGATCCTTGCAGAAGACTGTCTTCGGGGCGCTTCGATCGCCATTGGTGCCGAAGTGGAATCTCAAACCGGCCATCGCAGAAAAATCGCCGCTTGAGGAGACGTCGCTGTTCGTCAGATCGAAGCTGAAATCACTGTAGATAGAAGTCGCTATCCCGCTTCCGAACTCGGTCAGGTACTCGGCGCCGCCAACAAGTTGCGTTCTACCACCAAAGGCGTCGCGATGACGCAGGCCGCCATTAACCTTGAAGTTATCCGTAGGATAGTACCCGACCCTGCCTTCGGCGAACGGGCTGACGTCCTCTTCAAGTGAATTCCATTCTATACCGGCAAGTCCCTCAAGCGTGACCCGGCCCAGATAGTACTGGCCTTCAACGCCGAGCTTGCCTTCGACATAACCGTTTTCAAGAACTCCACCATCATCGTAACCACCTCCGCCGTGAAGGTAGCTTCCATACAGACCCAGCGCCCCAACTTTCGGATCACGGCGGAACAGATGCGCGGCGGCACCTGTGAAGTTACTGTTTGGCGTCACGCCACCAATCGCATCGACCTGGAAGCCGTATTTTTCACCGAGCGGGAGCGCCACGGAACCGTCGGTAAAGGCATACGGGTCGTTACCGTTGGTTCCCGCGCCGAATCCGACACGCACATTGGGCGCGGCAACGGCACGAGTGTCGGATTGCGGATTTGACAGGTACATGCGCCTCTCAACCGAGGATAGCGCAGCCATCTCGCGACTCTGGGCCACCGAACCCCTGAGGGTGGCCAGTTCTTCTTTAACCTGAGCAGTCTCGGCGTAGGCGGCCTCAAGTTTGCGCGCCATCTGCTTCTGATTTCGCTGCAGGTCCAAAATCATCTGATAGAGTTGTTCGTTGCTTGGCGCCCCGGCTAGCGCGGGGGTAATCGCGACATAGATGGATGCGAACGTTAGAATAGAACAACTGGCAAATAAAATTCTCTTATGCTGCCGCATCCCGCACCCCTTCTGCGCACCGCCGCCCTCGTTATCTACCTCGCCATGCGCACGATACATTCCTATTCGATTATGCATAGAATGCGAGCCATCTAACGAATGCGGATTTATCCAACCCTTTCCTTGAAGTAATTAATCTCGCGATTATTCACAATCGCAGTAACTGTCATATCCTTACACTTACTGTCAGTCGCTTGAGGATGCTTCTCGAATTCCTTCCCTGTCATCTTCCAAATTGATGAGATCGGCAATCTTCTCTCTGGACAGGGTCGGCACGATCATTCTAATCGGGGAAGGCGAAGCCTGACCCGCGAATTGCGTGCAAGGGGAGAAGCATGTCGGATTTCTTGGCTCTTCGACGCAGCCGGCTCACGATGGTGTCCAGGTGGGCATAGTTGAAGTCATAGATGTCTGCGCCCATGGCTTCGACGAGCGCGCGGCGATCGACGGTCTTGCCACGCTCACTGAACAAGCGTTCCAAAAAGTGCCGTTCCGAGGTGGTCAAGCGAAGGCGATGGCCCATGCCGTCGGTAAGCACCCAGCCGCCTTCCTCGAGGGCCCATCGTGGGGCCGGAGACGACGAAGGGGCGCGGCGCCTGTTGAGACGTTCATTGACCGCCATCACCGTGGCAGCAAGCTCCCGAACATCAATGGGTTTGACGAGGTAAGCGTCAGCGCCCGCTTCAAGACCATTGAGCCGGTCGTCGATGGAACTCCGGGCCGTCGCCATGACGATCCCGACCGATTGTAAGGCCCGCAAATGGGTAGCTATGGAAAGGCCGTCTTCGCCCTCCAGGCCAATGTCGAGAATGACGATTTCAGCCGGCTTGGCGGCACAGGCTCGGTAGAGGGCGGCAGCATTGTGGAATCCATGTACGTTCAGGCCCAATCTGGATAGTCCGAAGACCATCTCCTCGCGGAAATCCCTGTCGTCATCGACAAGATAAACAAGGGGGGAGATCACGATAACGCCATGCTTGTAGCCTTCTCCGATCATCTACGGACCCCATGCAGCAATCTGATACCATTCGATTTCATTTATTCGCCGCATTGTCTATATTGTTTGTGTGTCTTGTTTATCATAGAGTCTGGGCTAATAAGTCTCTTCCACATGGGATACGCATCCGAAATTCTGAGGTCTCTAGAGCCGAAAACCATACACCTCATTTGGGGTATTATCGTTTGCTTATACAGTATAGTGCTGATATTATTTTTATCTAGACTGTTTGATTTTCACCGCCAATTGATCTGGGCGTGGCGCATCTCCCAGGGCGTTGTACTGCTCAATGGCATCGCCTTGGCTTTTGCGATTGTGGGACGCTACGGCGACGTCGGGTTTTTCGTATCGCGACTGCAGCAGCTGTCTCTCATCTTCATTTCGCTGCTGGTGCTCTATCTGCTCATTGTGCGGCGACGGTATCAATATCTGCTGTCGGCGATTGCATTTTTGAGCGTAATCTCTGTCATGCTGGTGATGCAGATGATGTATACTGGGGCCAACCCGTTCCAACTGGATGGCTCTTTGTCCAGATTCTTGGCCGGCGGGACCGTGATTCACCTGGCGTTGCTCAGCGCGGCCGTCGCGAAGAGAACGCGGCTTGCCGAGCGCAGCTTGAGCGAGGAAAAGGACCGCGTCATCGCAGTGTCGCGCTTGGCCGAGCAGGAGCTGACTATCAAGGTGCGCGAAAGGACCGCTGAGCTTGGGGAAAGAAACACCTCGCTCATGGTGGAAGTGGATCGACGTCACCTGCTTGAACTCAAGCTCAGGCAGGCTCTGGACACCGCCAACGATGCTCTGGCTCAGCAGCGGGACTTTGTGGCCTTGGTATCTCATGAGTTTCGCGGCCCGTTGGCCGTCATCTCTGCCGCCGCCGACAATCTGTCATCTTCTGCAGGTGAAAGCGCCGACAATATCAAGTTGCGCACCACAAGGATCCGCCAGACCGTCAAAAGGATGTCATCGCTGATTGAAAACGTCCTAGCCTTCGACCGGCTCAATGGCGGGCACGAAACTCTTCCCAGGATCAAGATGTTCGACCTGAATGAGGTTTTGCGCGCCGCCGAAGCGGGATTGGATGATGCTGCGGCCGGACGTGTTAGCTTCACTCACGGCGATGAAGTGATTGTGAAAGGTGACCGCAACCTGCTGGAGATTGTGATACAAAATCTGATCCAGAACGCCCTGAAATACTCATCGGTGACCAGCTCTGTGACGATCCGGCTGTCGACTGAGCAGGGCGTGGCGTTTGTACACGTGGCGGATCAGGGCTCTGGCGTAGCGCCCGACGACCACGAGTTCATATTCATGAGGTACTATCGCGCCGCGGGCCAACTGGTAAACGGCTCCGGTTTAGGGCTCTACATTTCACGCGAGATCGCCCGGCAGCATGGCGGCGGTCTCATACTGGCCGCCAGCGACGTCAACGGGTCGACATTCCGCCTCTCACTGCCCGTCGAGCGGAACTGGCCTGCCCCTGAAAAGTGATCCCCCTGACATATGGCCTTTGGGCCGAACCAGGACTGAAGAAAATGGCCGGAAAGAGACACAGTTGCGGCCGCTCATTGTCTACCGTTAACCTCCGGCAAATCTTGCGGATCTGGTAGAGAGGCGGCGATAGAGCCGCTCGAGCCGGGACACTCTGGCCTTCGCGGAGGCCGTAAAGCTTCGGCGATGGGCAGGCCCATTCGGCATCTCCGCACATCGCTTCTGTCCGCAAGCGCAGCCATGCCGCCGTGAATTTACCAGCCGGTTTAGCCCAAATGGGGAAGAGGCCCGGCCCACGATCTCGTAACGGTTGGTTCGCCGAACCCAGTTAGGAGACCACGATGCGCAAAGCCTCTCTCGCCATCGCAGCTTTCTTCAGCCTTGCCACTGTTGCATCGGCATGCGTGTCGATGGACGGCAACGTCGTCGTGAACAACTGCAATTATCGCGTCATGGGAAATTACAAAGGCTCGGATGGCAGTTGGGGTGGCTTCGGACCCATCCGCGCGGGCGGTCGTGAGGCAACTTTCAAAAGACGCGATGCCGGCTGGGACATCAGCTATTGCAACTACGATTCCTGGGTGGCAGGCACATGTCGGCCGAAGGATCCCAGGCAGATGTAAGCTTTCAAGCATGTCACTTCGCGCGCTTGGCTCTTTGCCGACGATGTGGCCGGCATCGAACGCCTGCCACTCTGTCGGCGCACGATAAATCCGTTACTGCTCCTTCTTGAACAGGTCCTGGAAGATCAGCTGGCCCCAAGTGCGGCCGCGTGCGTGCACCAGCGTGCCGCCCTCGTTGAGCTTCCCCAGCTTGACCGGTGCGAACCCGAGTTGTCTGGCCAAGGCCGCCACGGGAGCGATCGCGTCCTCGTCGTCGCTCGACAGAAAGACGACCCGGTGCCCGCCCTCGACGATCGGATCGGCAGCCAGGGTGGCCGCAATCAGGTGATTGAAGCCTTTGACGAGCTTGGCGCCGGTGAACGCCTTCGCGACGAAGGCGGAGGACGGCAGACCGTCCAGCTC
>NZ_RZPB01000293.1:0-6983 GCF_003998535.1 Mesorhizobium sp. M7A.F.Ca.AU.002.02.1.1
CTATTACAGTCCCACGCACAGGGTGCAGGCGCCGATCAGCCAGTGGGCGCGCGAATCGCTGCTCAGCTACGCCGAAGGCTCAGCCGATGCCGATCGCGGTCTCGAACGCCTCGTCGAATGGGCAAAGACACGCTCCCGCCCAACCGTGATCGCCTTCTTCGGCGACCATCTGCCGCCGCTCGGGCCGGTCTATGTCGAAACCGGCTTCCTGAAGGACAATGTCGCGCCGCGCAAGGAAGCGTCGCCCGAGGCTGCCCTCGAGCATCATGAGACGCCGCTGGTCATCTGGTCGAACCGCACCGGGCCGGCTGAGCACATGGGCGCTGTCAGCCCGGCCTTCCTGCCCTATCATATCCTGAAGACGGCCGGCATCAGCCATCCCTACTACACCGGCTTCCTGGGCGAGATGAGCGAACACTACCGTGTCGTCGACCGCAATTTGCTGCTGACGCCGGCTGGCGAGGCCACGCCCGATTGGGCGCGGCAGAAGGAGATCGATCCGGCGATCCGCGATTTCCGCCTGCTGCAGTACGATATGATGTTCGGCAAACGCCACGCAGCGCCCGACTTCTTCCCCGAAACGGTCGACAAGATTGTCGCCGCCCATACGAGTTGAGGCCAGCGATTTCCTCAGAGCCTGCTGGTCCGTCTCGGTTCGCGTGTTCAGTTGGTCAATTGCAGCTTCGTGAAGTTGTTGGCGATCTGAAGGAACACGTTCGGCAGTTTGGTCGGATCGTTGACGGCATAATAGTTGCTCGGATCCGAGGCGCAGGCGCTGTAAAGCGCACGGTTGGCTGCGGTGTCGGATTGCAGCACCATGGTGTAGATCTGCACGCCCTCGTTCTTCAATTGCGTGCAAACGTTTTTGGTCCAGCCGTCGACATTGCGCGCAGCGGTCGTCTGGTTGTCCGATCCGAAGCGGCCGCCAGCCAGATAGCCATAGGATGTGTAATCCGACTTTGTCGGTTCTTGTTCGCTGGCGCCATAGACGACGTTCTCGCCGTCGGTGAGCAACAGCACGATCTTGCTGATGCCGGGCGTCTTCCAAGGCGCTCCGTCGGTGTAGGGCGCGGCGGGCGACAGCACACGCATACCCCATGACAGGCCCTCGGAGACATTGGTACCCGAGCCATTCCACTCGGTCATCTGACTGGCCGCCTTGCGCAGCTTGTCGAAATCGTCGGTCAGGGGGACCACCGGGGTCGGACACGCACGGTTCGGGCCGACAGTGACGGGAGAGCCGATCTCGGTGATGAGTTCCTTGGCGGGCGCAACATATTTGGCGATCTTTTCCCTGGCATCCCTGTCATCGGGCGACAGAAGTTCGATGAGATTGCCGAGCAGGTTGCTGAGATCGATGCCCAGAATGTTGATGCCCGACTGGGCAAGCCTGGTTTTGTCGCTGACATCGTTGAGATAGGAGTTGTTGTAGTATTTATCCGAATTGCCATAGGAGCCAGACGGCTTCTGGGCGTCTTCGGGATCATCCGGCGCAAAGTAGGGCACGAACAGCGTGTCGGGCTTGGCCGGGTCGGGTGGCGTGTCGGAGATATTGTAAGCGCCTGGCCGCGCCTCGACGCAACCTTTCCATCCGGTGCCATTCCATCCGGCATCGGCCCATCCGGTCTTCTTGAGCTGTTTGAAAAGCGCCATGTGGTTCGGCCGCTTGCCGTCGATGACGGGAAAATTGACGCCGTTGGTTGAGGACTTGCCGTCCATGTCGATCCAGGACGGGTCGAAGCCGTCGCCATTGACATTGACGGCCGTCACGAAAGGAACCAGCGAGGCGCGGATCTTGCGCGTTGGCGATTTCGCCGCTTCGAGCGTGTCGAGCAACGATTTTGTCGCCGTCCTCAGCGCCGTCATCCGCGCGCCGGCCATCGAGCCGGTGTTGTCCAGCACCAGCACGACTTCGAGCTGGTTGTTCGATTCGACCGCCGAGGCATCGACCACGATGTGCTTGCTGTCGCCGAACAGGAAGGCGAAGTTGAGATGGACGTCCGCCGAGGCAACCGCCTTGGTCTTGACGAAGTTGACGCCCTTGTCGACAGTCAACGTCGCCTGCGCATTGTCGAGCTCGCCATGACCGACGATGTTGGCCTGGAAATAGCGGTTGAAAGCGTCATTGCGGGTGATGTCGAGATCGCCAAGATGCGAAGAAGCAAGGTTTGCCGAATCGAGAGCGTTCTGCAAATTGCTCTTGGCCCGCATAAGGGTCGAGACATCGGTTGCGAAAGCGACTGCCGTCAGGATGACCGGCAAACCCAGTCCCAGCACAAGCGTGAAATTGCCGCTCTTCGAGCGCCAGAATTTGTTGAGAAGCATCCTTACCCCCGGAAATGCTTGCCGCTTTTGCGCGGTTGTCCGGGCTTTTGCGCCTTCCATGATGAATCGACCGTTGACGGCCAGGCTTCAACTCCACACAACCTGCTGGTGTGGTTAAGACGTGGTTGCCGGAAACCACGACTCCGGCCGTTGCTGCTCCCGATCGTCGCCTGCGACACACGGGAATGCCGCTTGCCCTTGCTTTGCGGCCGGATTGCTGTATAGACGCCCGCAATCTGCCGGTCCTTGCTGGGGGCTGAACGGAGGGCCGGAGGTTTTTCAGAACCTTCGTGTGAAGCCGGAAGTGCTTCCGCCTCCCGTGTCTCCGCTCTCGACCGTCTCGTCATGCTCCTTTCTTCCCCCTGCCCCTCGAGGGTTTGCGGGTCAGAGAAGTTGCAGAGGCTTTTGCCGCCGGGAACCGGGAGAGAAACGAAGAAAGGCATAAGACATAATGGCTCTTTACGAACATGTGTTTCTTGCCCGGCAGGACCTCTCGCAGCAGCAGGTCGATGCGCTTGTCGAACAGTACAAGGGTGTCATCTCCGCAAATGGCGGGTCCGTCGGCCGGGTCGAGAACTGGGGACTGAAGTCCCTCACCTACCGGGTCAACAAGAACCGGAAGGCTTACTACACGCTGATGGACCTGAATTGCCCGGCGGCCGCGCTCAACGAGATGGAGCGCCAGATGGGCCTGTCCGAAGACGTGCTGCGTTTCCTGACCATCAAGGTCGAGGCGCATGAGGAAGGCCCGTCGGCCATGA
The DNA here is from genome assembly GCF_003998535.1 of Mesorhizobium sp. M7A.F.Ca.AU.002.02.1.1. Classification (NCBI taxonomy): domain Bacteria; kingdom Pseudomonadati; phylum Pseudomonadota; class Alphaproteobacteria; order Hyphomicrobiales; family Phyllobacteriaceae; genus Mesorhizobium; species Mesorhizobium sp. M7A.F.Ca.AU.002.02.1.1. The sequence continues at coordinate 3,087 of NZ_RZPB01000293.1, forward strand.
TGCAGAAGCGCGAAGAGCGCTCGGAACGCGGCGGCTTCGGCGACCGTGACCGTGGCGATCGTGGTCCGCGTTCGTTCGGCGATCGTGATCGCGGCGACCGTGGCGATCGTCCGCCGCGCTCGTTCGGCGACGCCGGTGCCGATCGTGGTCCGCGCCGTCCGCGCGAAGGCTTTGAAGGGGGTGCAGAATAATGGTCGACATCAATCAGATCCCGACCCGGCGCCCGTTCCATCGCCGCCGCAAGACCTGCCCGTTCTCCGGCGCCAACGCGCCCAAGATCGACTACAAGGACGTGCGTCTGCTGCAGCGCTACATTTCCGAGCGTGGCAAGATCGTGCCGTCGCGCATCACCGCCGTCAGCCAGAAGAAGCAGCGCGAACTCGCCAAGGCGATCAAGCGCGCCCGCTTCCTCGGCCTGCTGCCCTACGTGGTTCGCTAATATCTCAAATGCGGGCGGTTCGCCGCCCGCTCTTCTCCCACGGCGACGGGCGCCGCAGGGTTGAACATCAAATCCCGGGTTGAGGTCAAAACCTCTAACTGCCGCACAGGCAGGACAGCGACACCAGCGCCAAAGGCGCTCAAGCTTCCTGACCTGTTCCCAAGACATTCGGCGCCGATCTCATCGATCGATTGGCGTCCAACCAAAGGAACAAATCCATGGACGTCATTCTTCTCGAACGCGTTTCCCGCCTCGGCCAGATGGGCGATACCGTCAAGGTCAAGGACGGCTTCGCCCGTAACTTCCTGCTGCCGCAGGGCAAGGCGCTGCGCGCCAACGAAGCCAACAAGAAGAAGTTCGAAGGCCAGCGCGCCCAGCTTGAAGCCCGCAACCTCGAGCGCAAGTCGGAAGCGGCCCAGGTCGCTGAAAAGCTCGACGGCAAGAGCTTCATCGCCGTTCGCTCCGCCGGCGAAACCGGTCAGCTTTACGGTTCCGTTTCGACCCGCGACATCGCCGATCTGCTGACGGCGGAAGGTTTTTCGATCAACCGCAACCAGATCCTGCTCAACCAGCCGATCAAGACCATCGGTGTCACCAATGTGGCGATCGCGCTGCATCCGGAAGTCGAGGTCACCGTCACGCTCAACATCGCCCGCACGGCCGACGAAGCCGAGCGCCAGGCCAAGGGCGAGACGCTGACCACCGCCGAAGCCATCTATGGCGACGACATCAACGACAACGCCCGGCCGGAGAACTTCTTCGATCCGAACACCGAGTTCGAGGGCGACGAAGACAACGCCTGATCACACGTCGCAAGCGATTGGAGCCATGGGGCTGATCACGACTTGACGCCAAGCTCCGATCACTTTGCCGTCATCCAGCCATGCTGGACCAATGCCCGGGCCTCGCGCCCGGGCATTTTTGTGCCAAATGGAACTTTTCGAACCCCTATATATTGTTGCAGACTATGGCGTCGCGCGTCCTTTGGCCGCGCAAAGCACGCTGTGCAACTTTGGTTCGGCGCAAGATCTCCGGCGAAATCGATCCCGATTTTCGCGGTCACGCGCCAAGGCAGCCTGTCTGGCCGAGAGGGGACATTTGGTCATGAATATTCTGTTAAAGCGCGTTCTCGACCGCTTGGTGCGCACCGGCAATCTTAGGGTAACCGGCCCCAAGGGCACGGCGGTGGTTTTCGGCGACGGCAGCGGCGAACCGGTGCACATGCACATCAAGACCGCGCATGCCGAGCGCGCCATCACCTTCGATCCGATGCTGGCGGTGCCTGAAGCCTACATGGACGGCGAACTCGACATTCTCGAGGGCGGCGTGCTGGGCGTGATGCGCATCGCCTTCCAGAACATGGGCAGCGGCGGCATCGACGCCACCTGGTCGAAGGCCATCGAAGGCCTGCGCCACGCCTTCCGCCGGCTGCAGCAGATCAACACCGCCTCGCGCTCGCGGCGCAACGTGCAGCGCCACTACGATCTGTCGGGCGATCTCTACCGGCTCTTCCTCGACGAGGACATGCAATATTCCTGCGCCTATTTCGAGCAGCCGGACATGACGCTCGACGAGGCGCAGGGCGCCAAGAAACGCCACATCGCCGCCAAGCTCCGGCTGAAGGCCGGCCAGACGGTGCTCGACATCGGCTCCGGCTGGGGCGGGCTTGGCCTCTATCTCGCCAAGGCGTTCGACGTCGACGTGCAAGGCGTCACGCTGTCGACCGAGCAGCATGGCGTCGCCACCGACCGGGCGCATGCGCAAGGGCTGGAAAGCCGCGTGCATTTCGAGCTGAAGGACTACCGCGAACTCAATGAGCGTTTCGATCGCATCGTCTCGGTCGGTATGTTCGAGCATGTCGGCGTCAACCACTATCGCACCTTCTTCGACAAGAGCGCGACGCTGCTCAAGCCGGATGGCGTCATGCTGTTGCACACGATCGGCCGTTCCGGCGTGCCGTGGGCGACCAGCGCCTTCATCCGCAAATACATCTTCCCGGGCGGCTACATCCCGTCGCTGTCGGAAGTGATGCCTGCGATCGAGAAGTCGGGCCTGGTCGTCACCGACGTCGAGATCCTGCGGCTCCACTATGCCGACACGCTGAAGCACTGGGGCGAGCGCTTCGCCGCCAATCGCGACAAGGCCAAGGCGATCTATGACGAGCGCTTCTGCCGCATGTGGGAATTCTATCTGGCGGCCTCGGAAGCCGCATTCCGCTGGCAGGATCTGGTGATCTTCCAGATCCAGATCGCCAAGAAGAACGATACGCTGCCGATGACACGCGACTACATGGCCAAATGCGAAAAAGCGCTGGAGATGCGCGATATGGGGCATCGTGAAACGGCTCCCGTCAAAAAGAGCCCGGCCGCCAAGCCGGCTCGCCGCCGCAAGGTTGCCGACCAGGAATAGCATTGCCGCTTGCCATTGCCGGCGCCGGCACTGAAAAAGGTCCCGTGACCGTCGCGGGACCTTTTTCATGACCTTTGTCCTCTATGCCGCCGCCGCTCTGGCCGAGATCGCCGGCTGCTTTTCATTCTGGGCCTGGTGGCGGCTGGAGAAGTCGCCGCTTTGGCTGCTTCCCGGCCTCGCCTCGCTTGCCCTGTTCGGCTTCCTGCTGGCGCTGGTCGACACGTCAGCCGCCGGTCGCGCCTACGCCGCCTATGGCGGCATCTACATCGTGGCGTCGCTTGGCTGGCTGTGGCTGGTTGAAGGCGTTCGCCCCGACCGCTGGGATCTTGCCGGTGCCGCGCTCTGCATTGCCGGTGCTTCGGTGATCCTTCTCGTCCCGCGGGGCGCTTGAGATGGAGTTGCCTGCCTCCCTTCGCCAAGGTGTCGAGCGTCTGCTCGAAAACGTTCCGCTGGCGGTACTCAAGCAAGCGGCAAAGACGCTGTCCGACCGCTACCGCGCCGAGTTGCGCGACGGCCGTCTGCACATGGCCGAGGATCTGGCGGTGAAGGCCTATCTGGCGACGCGGCTGCCGGCGACCTATGCCGCGATCCGTGCCAGCCTCGACGCGCTGAGCGACGCCAAGCCTGCCTTTCAGCCCAGGACCTTGCTCGATGTCGGCGCCGGCCCTGGCACGGTGCTTTGGGCCGCGACCGATCTGTGGCCCGATCTCGAACAGGCGGTGTTGTTCGAAGCCAGTGCCGCCGTGCGTAAGGTCGGCGAGACGCTTGCCGGCAACACTATTGCCGCCCAGAGCAGATGGCTGGCCGGTGATGCCACCATCGACCTTGCTGACATCGAGCCGGCCGATCTGGTCACGTGCGCTTATGTGCTCGATGAAATCGCGCCGGCATCGCTGCCGAAACTCATCGACCGGCTCTGGCAACTCACTGGCGACACGCTCCTGATCGTCGAGCCCGGCACCCCCGCCGGCTGGCAGCGCATCCTTGCCGTGCGCCGGCAGCTGATCGAGGCGGGCGCGCATGTGCTTGCGCCTTGCGCGCATCAGGCG
>NZ_RZPB01000294.1:0-6975 GCF_003998535.1 Mesorhizobium sp. M7A.F.Ca.AU.002.02.1.1
CTATCACGACGCTCCGACTATCCTGCTGGCGCGGTGACCTGAGCGGCGCGGCTGACCGCTGCGGGCGCCGGCATGATGGCACCTGTCGCCAGCAACGATGACGAAGCGGGCCGCGCCAAGAACCGCCGTGTGGTTCTGGTCAAGTTGAACTGGGCGAGCCTTCCAATCAGGCCGCATTCTACGGCAGGGCGTCCGCTGCCAGGCTTGCCTGCTCGAGCATTGAGGCGTCCTCGCCGAAGGCGCGGGTGGCGCGGGCCGCTGCCTCGAGCAGCGGACGCTTCATGCGCTGCAGAAAGGCCGCGTCGACGCGCGTGCTTGGTCCAGCCAGGGTCAAGGCGCCGAGCAGGACGCCCCCTGGCCCGAATACCGGCGCCGACACGCCCCCGGTCTCGGGGTCGCGGTCGCCGACGGCGAGACAGTTGCAGGTCTTGCGGATGGTCTCGTAGGGTTCGCCCTGCTGGCCCGAAAACGCTGCGAGCACGCGGCCGCCCGAGCCGAGCAGCAAAGGCAATACGTCGCCTTCGCGTATCGTGTAGCGGATCGGGTGCTTGGATTCGACGCGGTAAAGACAGGTGCGGACATCGCCCGAGCGAACGTAGAAGGCAACGCTTTCCCAGCTTCGCTCGGAAAGATCGCGCATGATCGGCAGCAGGATGTCGACCGCCACGACCGAACGCTGGTAGAGCGCACCGAGCCGAAACGTCGCGGGTCCGACGCGGTAGCGCCCATTGTCGAGGCGCTCGAGCAATCGTCCGCGCAAAAGGGAATTCGCAAGCCGCAGGATGGTGCTCTTGTAGAGGCCGGTGCGCGCCGCGATTTCGGCTAGGCTGAGCGACCGGTCCTCCGTGCTGAAGGCATCGAGGATGGCAATCGCCCGATCGAGTGCTGCAACACCTTCGGCGCGGTCGATTTCCGCATCTGCCGATTTGCTTGGCGAATCCATGGCGGTTCCAGTTTGAAGAAAGCCGAGCGACGCGACTGTGTCGCGCCGCCAAATCGTTCTGTCCAGTAGAATATCGTTTCCGTTGACAGAACTCCGTAACATCTGCTTGAAATCGATGACGGGTCTGGATGCAGGCGCGTTTTGGCGGGCACCGGAGGAGGTGTCGTGATTTGGAGGAATCCCATGCTGGACAGACGCAGATTTTTGATGAGCACCGCAGCCGTGGGTGCCGGGCTGATGACGTCGCATCTTTCTCCCGCTTTGGCCGAAGGCGCGCCCCAGATACAGCTCTTCGTGCCTGCCGCACCGGGTGGTGGCTGGGACCAGACGGCGCGCACGATCGACCAGGTGCTGCGCAGTGAAAAGCTCATCTCGGGTTCGCAGATCACCAATGTCGGCGGCGCCGGCGGGACTGTCGGGCTGCCGCAATTCATCAGCCAGTGGAACGGCAAAGGCAATTCCCTGATGGTTGCCGGCATGGTCATGGTTGGCGCCATCATTGCCAACAAGGCCGCCAACAATCTGACGCAGGTCACCCCGATCGCCCGCCTTACCGGCGAGTTCGAGGCCTTGGTCGTGCCGGCGGAGTCGCCGTTCAAGACGGCCGCTGATTTCGTCGCCGCGCTCAAGGCCGATCCGACAAAGGTTCCTGTCGCCGGCGGCTCCGCAGGCGGTTCCGATCACATCCTGTTCGGCCTGATTGCCAAGACTGTCGGCGTGCCGGCGACAAACCTGTCCTACGTGCCGTTCGCCGGCGGCGGTGAGGCGTTGTCGGCGCTGCTCGGCAACCAGGTCGCGGCCGGCATCTCCGGCTTTGGCGAGTTCTCCGAGCAGGTCAAGGCGGGCGCGCTGCGGCTGCTCGCCATCTCGGCAGACAAGCGCCAGGACGGCATCGATGCGCCGACGCTGAAGGAGGCCGGCATCGATGTCGAACTGTTCAACTGGCGCGGCGTCTTCGCACCGCCGGGTATTTCCGACGCCGACAAGGCAGCGATGATCACCCTGATCGAGACCATGGCCAAGAGCGACGCGTGGGCGACCGAATGCAAGAACCGCAACTGGACGCCGATCCTGCTCACCGGCGACGACTATGCGAAGTTCGTCACCGAGGATTCAGCCCGCATCGAGGCGATCCTGAAGGATCTCGGGCTCGCCTGATCCATCGTCATAGGGGCGGCGCAGGTCGCCCCTTCTCGCATGAAATGCAAGCCGGCATGACCCTGCGGTGGGGAGCAAGCATGCGGCGCCGGGCATTTCCGCCAACCATACTTGGCCAGCTCTCCTGGGGAGGACAATCATGAGCACCAGCGACCAGCAGGCGGCGCCGTCGCGGCTTGCCGTGCCGGAATTGTTGATAGGCATCGGGCTCCTGGCCTGCGCCGGCGCCGTCGCCTGGCAGACGCTGGCGATCCCGGTGTCGCCGCTCTACTCCAAGGTCGGCCCGACCGTCTTTCCCTACCTTACCATGGTTGGCCTGGTGGTACTTTCGCTGTTGCTCATCCTTGCCGCGCTTCGCGGCGGCTGGCAGCCGGAGGAGGAAAAGGAGACGCCGACCGACTGGAAGGCAATGGGCTTCGTCGTTATCGGCCTGATCGCCAATCTGCTGCTCATCCAACCGCTCGGCTTCACGGCGGCATCCGTCATCATGTTCGTGCTCGTCTGCTACGGCTTCGGCAGCAAGCGTACGCTGCGGGACGTCGTGCTCGGCCTTATCCTGGCGCTGGCCGCCTATTTCGGCTTCGCCAGGGCGCTCGGCGTCAACATCGGTGCCGGTTTCATCGAGAACCAGCTGAACACGGTCATCGATGCGTTCATCACCATGTTGAGGGGCTGACGCCATGGAAACGCTCGGACATCTGGCACATGGCTTCTCGGTCGCCTTCACCCCGGTCAACCTTCTGTGGTGCCTGCTCGGCACCACGCTTGGTACCGCCATCGGTGTGCTGCCCGGTCTTGGGCCGGCGCTGACCATCGCGCTGCTTTTGCCGATCACCTATCAGGTGGCGCCGGAGGCATCCTTCATCCTGTTTGCCGGCATCTATTACGGCGCCATGTACGGCGGCTCGACGACGTCGATCCTGCTCAACACGCCCGGCGAAAGCGCCACCATCGTCACCGCGCTGGAAGGCAACAGGATGGCGCGTTCCGGCCGCGGCGGTGCAGCCCTCGCCACTTCGGCGATCGGCTCGTTCGTCGCCGGCACGATCGGCACGATGGGCGTCGCTTTCCTGGCGCCGGTGGTGGTCAAATTCGCGCTGGCCTTCGGTCCGGCCGAATATTTCTCGCTGATGGTGCTGGCCTTCATCACCGTCTCGGCGGTGCTCGGCTCGTCTTCCGTTCGCGGCCTGACCAGCCTGTTCGCAGGCTTCGTCATCGGCATGATCGGCGTCGACCTGCAGACCGGCCAGCCGCGCTTCACCTTCGGCATGACCGAACTGCTCGACGGCGTCGACGTCATCATCGCCGCCGTTGGCCTGTTTGCGGTCGGCGAGACGCTGTACATGGCCTCGCGCCGCTATGCCGGCAAGGACGAGATCGTGCCGCTGAAGGGCTCGCTCTACATGACGGCGGCCGAGTGGGGGCGTTCGTGGAAACCCTGGCTACGCGGCGCCGCGATCGGCTTCCCGATCGGCGCCATGCCGGCGGGCGGCGCCGAAATCCCGACTTTCCTGTCCTATGCCATCGAAAAGAAGCTGTCGAAGCACAAGCAGGAGTTCGGCACGGTCGGCGCCATCGAAGGCGTTGCCGGCCCCGAGGCCGCCAACAATGCGTCCGCAGCCGGCGTGCTGGTGCCGATGCTGACGCTTGGCCTGCCGACCTCGGCGACGGCGGCGATCATGCTGTCGGCGTTCCAGAGCTACGGCATCAATCCCGGACCACTGCTTTTGACGACCCAGGGCGACCTCGTCTGGGGGCTGATCGCCAGCCTGTTCATCGCCAACGTCATCCTGGTCATCCTCAACCTGCCGCTGATCGGGCTGTGGGTGCGGCTGCTGAAAATCCCGGCGCCGCAGCTCTATGCCGGCATCCTGGTGTTCGCCACGGTCGGCACCTATGGCATTTCGCAATCGCCCATCGACCTCGTCATCCTCTATCTGCTGGGGGCCGCCGGTTTCCTGATGCGGCGGTTCGATTTTCCGACCGCGCCTGTCATCATCGGCATGATCCTTGGGCCGCTCGCCGAAACCCAGTTCCGCCGGGCGATGACTATCTCGAATGGCGACTGGTCCGTGTTCTACACCCACAAACTGTCGCTGACACTGCTGACGCTCGCCTTCATCGGTCTCGCCGGCCCGCATATCTGGGCCTTCATCGAGCATCGTCGTCGGCGCGGACCGGAGCATGTGCCCGGCGATGCCTGATCGATCCCTGATGCCATGACAGAACTGCTTTCCGGTATTCGCGTCCTCGACCTGACCAATGTCCTGGCCGGTCCCTACTGTGCCTATCAGCTGGCGCTGCTGGGCGCCGACGTGATCAAGGTCGAGGCGCCGCAAGGCGGCGACCTCGCCCGCCAGCTCGGCGGCTCGGCAAAGCTGAACAGCGCCGGCATGGGCGCCTCGTTCCTGGCTCAGAACGCCGGCAAACGGTCGGTTGTGCTCGACCTCAAGAAGCAAGCCGATCGCGAGCGCTTTTTCGATCTGGTGGCCAGCGCCGACGCACTGGTGGAGAATTTCCGCCCCGGCGTGATGGATCGGCTGGGGCTTGGCTACGAGGCACTGAAGACGGTCCGTCCGGGCCTCGTCTATTGCGCGATATCGGGTTTCGGCCAGACCGGGCCAATGCGCGACAATCCCGCCTATGACCAGATCATCCAGGGCCTGTCTGGGATCATGAGCATCACCGGCACACCGGAAGCGGCGCCGCTGCGGGTCGGCTATCCCGTCGCCGATACGCTTGGCGGACTGGTCGGCGCGTTCGCCATCGCCTCGGCGCTGGTGCGGCAGAAGACGAGCGGCGAGGGTGCCTTTCTCGACGTTTCGATGCTCGAATGCACACTTTCCGCACTTGGCTGGCCGGTTTCCAACTATCTGACCGCAGGTATCGACCCCATGCCGATGGGCAACGAGAACATGACGGCGGCACCCTCCGGTGCGTTTCGCACCGGCGACGGGCTCATCAACATCGCTGCCAACAAGCAGGAGCAGTTCGTGGCGCTGTGCCGGCTGATCGGCCGGCCGGAATTGGCTTCCGATGTCCGCTATGCAGAGCGCGAGACGCGCAAGCGCAACCGTGCGGCGCTTAAAGTCGAGATCGAGGACGCCCTGGCGGGCGCCTCGGCGGCGGCCTGGGAAGAGACGCTCAATCGCGCCGGCGTGCCTGCCGGCAGGGTGCTGACGATCCCGCAAGTGCTGGCCGAGCCCCAAGTCCTCGAGCGCCAGGTGACCGCGCATTTCGACGATGTGGCTGGCATGAAGAAGCCGCTGACCGTTTTGCGCGGCGGCTTCATGGTCGATGGCGAGGCGCCCTTGCCGACAAAGCCGCCGCCGGCGCTCGGCGAACATATGAGCGAGGTGTTCGCCGACCTGCCGCCCCGCACCAGGACAAAGGCACGCGCATGAGCGGCACGGAGAAGAAGACGGGCCGTGAGCGCGGCGAGGAATGGTGGCAGACCGACATCATCGAGATGCGGCCAGGTGTCATCCGGCTGCGTGGCTACGAGATCCAGGATCTGATCGGCCGCGTCAGCTTTCCGGCTGTCATCTGGCTGATGCTGCGCGGCGAACTGCCCAGCGAGGACCAGGCAGAATTGCTCGGCATTGCCTTGGCTGCCGCCGTCGACCATGGACCGCAGGCGCCATCGATTGCCATCGCGCGCATGGCTGCAACCTGCGGCGTCGGTATCAACAGCGCCATGGCCTCGGCCATCAACGTTCTCGGCGACGTGCATGGAGGCGCCGGCGAGCAGGCGCTTTCCTTTTATGGTGACATTGCCGTGGCGATTGATGCCGGGATGACGCTGAATGAGGCGGTCTCGGCGCGGCTCGACCGGTTCTTCGCCGAGGAGAAGGGCTATGTGCCGGGGCTCGGACATCGCTTCCATCCCGTCGACCCGCGCGCGCCGCGCTTGCTGGAACTGACCCGCGAATTTGCCGCACGCGGTGCCGTCAATGGGCGTTTCGCCGATATCGCCGAAGCGGTCGAGGCGGATGTCGAACGCCGCAAGGGGAAAAAAATACCCCTCAACATCGATGGCGCCACCGCCGTCATCTATGGCGAACTCGGTTTTCCGCCGCCGCTGACGCGAGGGCTTTTCGTGCTGTCGCGCTCGGTCGGCATCCTGGCGCATGCCTGGGAGCAGTCGCAGCAGGCCGAGCGAAACAAGGGGCCGCTGCCGCGCGAGTGGCTGTGGGCCTATACCGGCACGCCGGTGCGGCCGTTTCCCGAAAGCGATGACCCCGGCGAGTGAGGCTCTACGCCTGGTCCACCTGCACAGGGATCTTCAGCGTCTTCACCAACGTTGAAAGATCCGGCTCGTCGATGAGCATGGCCGCATCGGCTGGCGCCAGCCAGGCCCGCTGGCGTCGTTTGGCTTCCTGCCAGTCGGCCAGTTCCTCGCTCACCTCGAGCAGGTAGACGATGACGTCGACGCGGACAAAGCGATTTGCCAGCCGCTTCCAGTAGGAATAGGTGCCCGCCGGCTGCTTCAGCGTCTTGCCGAGCACGCCGGCTTCCTCCTGCGCCTCGATGGTGGCCGCCTTGCGTCCGCTCTTGCCCTTCATCGGCCAGCCCTTGGGGACGATGAAGCGCCTGGTGGTACGCGACGTGACCAGCATCACCTCGATATCGCCACGCGCGGTCAGCCGGAAGGGAATAGCCGCCACCTGGCGGATTCTCTCGCCCTTCTTTGCCTTGCGTACGGCCTTTTTCTTGGTGGCTGCCATTCGTCAATCCAGTCGATGCAATGCCGCATAGCGCGACAAGGCGTCGTTGCAAAACCAAAACTTTCGCATGTGCCAACGACACTCGAAATACATAAGTCGGCTAAATAAACGAAAAAGGCCTTGATGTCAGCGGCAATTGCTCACGGC
>NZ_RZPB01000295.1:0-6952 GCF_003998535.1 Mesorhizobium sp. M7A.F.Ca.AU.002.02.1.1
TCCTCGCACCGGTGGACCGGCCCCTGCCGTTGCGCGCGGGAAAGGCGAACGGCAAACATGGCACGTGAAGACCGAGGGTGGCCGGTCGACGATCAAAATCGAGCCGGTCCTCGCTTTGGGAACGCTCATTATGGTGCGCGATGCGGTGCGGGCGGGGGTCGGTGCGGCACGTCTTCCCATTTCGTTGGTGGCCCACGATTTGGCTGACGGCACGTTGGTGAATTGGGGGGACATCGACGCCCCTGAGATCGCTCTTTGGACGCTCTACCCCTCCCGGCGGCTGCTCAGCCCGCGCGTGTCGGCGTTCCTGGATTTTCTGAAACAGGCCTTCCCGAACGGGACGCCGGACGAACTGGCCGCCTATATCGGCAGGTGATGCCCGACCGCTTTCGCCGGCAAGAACTTTTATTTTTGGCGGAAGGAGTTTGCGGTGGAACAAGTTGGGGCGACGGCAATTACCTTGTCGCCCTACAAGAGGAGGACGTCGTGAAAGACTTGCGCAGTCTCCTTGCCGAACTGTCAGCCAACTGGCTCAAGCGCCGCAAGGCGCAGGCGCCCACGACCGTGAACACGGTCAAACCCCGCCCTGCCCACCAGGCGACGCGGCAACGCGCCGCCCACAAACCCAAAACACCGCCCACCCGCGATGTCGCCTCGAACATGTGAGCCCCGCGGACAATGTGGGGCCCAATGCCGCTGGGGGTATCGGCAATCTATCACGCCAGATTGATTGGTAGCGACGAAACCTTGAGCGGCCATAAGCGTTTATTGCTTCAGCCCAATTGAGGTGGTTCCAATGCAAACGGCATGGTTCTCCAAACCTGTGGCGGTTTCGGTCGGCGTCACCGGTTCCATCCATCATCTGTCCAACACACAGCAGGCCATTGATTTGCTCACCACACATTGGCGTGACGCAGGCAGCCCGAAGCATCGGTCCGCACTGCGCGCCTGCCAGCGGGCGACGAGCGGCGATGTTGCCCCCGACGTCGCCAGGGCGGCGCTCGTCGAAGCAGCGCGCGAAGCCCACATCCTGATCGAATAGCCACATCGTGATCTAATAGGCGTATCGATTGAACCTGCTGACGCTATAATCGCTGCGCCCCCTCCGGAGAACGCCTGCCATGACCCTGAAAACACGCAAGCTCGGCAGCCAGGGGCTGCAGGTCTCGGCTATCGGCCTCGGCTGCATGGGCATGAGCCAGTCCTATGGCCCGGCCGACGAGGCCGAATCCATCGCCACGCTGCACCGTGCCATCGACCTCGGCTGCACCTTCCTCGACACCGCCGAAGTCTATGGCCCTTACGACAACGAAGCCCTGCTCGGCCGGGCATTGAAGGGCAAGCGCGACCTGGTGACGATCGCCACGAAATTTGGCTTCCGCATCGAAAACGGCAAGCAGACCGGAACCGACAGCCGGCCCGAGCACATTCGAGAGGCGGTGGAAGCCTCGCTCGGCCGCCTCGGAACCGACCGTATCGACCTGCTCTACCAGCACCGCGTCGACCCGGCGGTGCCGATGGAGGATGTCGCGGGCGCCGTCGGCGAACTCGTCGCGCAAGGCAAGGTGCGCTTCTTCGGCCTGTCGGAAGCGGGTGCAGCCAACATCCGCCGGGCGCATGCCGTGCATCCGGTGTCGGCGTTGCAGAGTGAGTATTCGCTGTGGGAGCGCAATCTGGAGCCGGAGATCATCCCGCTGCTTGGCGAACTCGGCATCGGCCTGGTGCCGTTCTCGCCGCTCGGCCGAGGGTTTCTCACCGGCCAGGTCAAGCGTGCGGAAGACTATCCCGACGGCGATTATCGCCGCAACGACCCGCGCTACCAGGGCGAAAACTACGACGCCAATGTCGAGGCGGCCGCCAAGGTGAGCGACATCGCCGCTGCCCGCGGCGTCAAGCCCGGCCAGGTCGCGCTGGCCTGGCTGCTGGCGAAGGGCGACGGCTTTGGCATCGACATCGTGCCGATCCCCGGCACCAAGCGCAGAAAATACCTGGAAGAGAACGTCGCCGGCGCCGCTATCAAACTCGATGCCGCCGAGATGGCCGCGCTCAACGAAGCGCTCGCGCCGGGAAAAATCTCCGGCCCGCGCTATACCGAGCGGGGCATGGCGATGGTCGACCGGTAGGGGGCGCCTGCTCCAGCGTCCGCGACAATCTCGCCAAGCTCGTTCCGAATAGTGATGCTAACGAAAGCCCAGATGCTTCCGATAGCAGTGGGTTTCCACGGTGAACCTGCCGGCGACATCATCCGGCAGCCAAAGTGCGTCTTCGAAGCTGCGGTTCAAGCGCCATCCTTCGCGGGCATAAAATCTCTGCGCGCGGACATTTCCCGCCGTGCAGAAAAGCTCGGCCTCCGCCACGCCCTGTTCGCACAAGAGATGCTCGGCATAAGACAGCAGATCGCGGGCGGTTCCGCTTCCCCGTGCCTGCGGGCTTACATAGAGTTTGACCAGCTCCGCCCCGTTTATCGAGACGAAGCCAAGCAATCCATCGGCAGCCGCCACATGGAAGGCATCGGTGGATTGCTCCAGCCACAGCGCAAAATGCGCCGGCGTTCGGTACGCCAGGATTTCGGCTGGAACCAGATGCGCATGGGCATCATGCCAGCCCTGATGCCACAGTTGCACGATCGCCGACCGGTCGGCTTCCTGGGCTGGGCGAATTTCGAGCATTTCTCACCGCCGACGGGTAGCTAATCCGTAAGGCCGCGCGGAGGGCCGCCTGGTTCCATGGGCCTTCCGCCGATTTCGGTCAACCCGCCGCTGCCGCGGTAACCTTCTTGGACGCGGCCCGCTGTCGCCGCATGCGCCGTTTGGCGACAAGCTTGAGCGCGACCGGCGGCTCGTTTGACAGCGCGCCCAGCACGGCGTCGACCATGCCATGCGCCACGAAATCCGCGTTCATGTCACGCGCCAGTTTGCCCGCCGTCTCCTTGTCCTCGCTGTCGGCCTCCGACCAGAACACGATTCCCACCCGAAGTGCGGCCTTCGCACGCTTCAGCCGGCGGACCAGAAAGCGGGCGTGCTTGATGGAATCCCGGTTCAGGAATCCGACCACGACGGTGTCGACGGTTTCGAGCTCAAGGCGGCGAATGCCGGCGGGTTCCATATCGGCAAAGCTGGCTTTCGACACCGTCGCGCCCTGGACCTCCAGCACCTGCGCCAGCATCGCGGCAGCGGCGTCGTCGAGCTCGCCACGCCCCCCGGCGCAAAGCACGGACATATCCGTGCCATCGGGCAGTTCGGTCTCGTCCTCCCCGCCGGGATCGTCATCGTCGCTCGCCTCTGCGGCCACGGACGGCCCCTCCTCCTCGCCTGCCTCCTCCTGCGCGCTGTCGTCGAGATTGGCGACCAGCATCAGGGCACTGGCCGCCACCTGCCGCCTTTGCAAATCGCCCATGACGCCGCGCACACGGTCCTGTTCGCCCAGCAGAAGCGCCGGAATGGCAACCTTGTCATAGAATTCGACCAGATATTTCTCCTCCAGCATCTCCTCGGCATGATCGGTGGCTTCTTCCGGATCGCCGGCCAGCAGCCGCTGGTACAGGCGCGCATGGGGTTCGAGCACGGGCTCGTTGCCGAACAGCACGTCCAGGAATTCAAACTGCGGCACGTGCCTGCCCAGCACCACCAGGCAGACAGTGAGCGGCGTCGACAGGATCAGCCCGAGCGGCCCCCAGAGCCACGTCCAGAAAATCGCCGCGACAATGATCGCCAGCGGCGACAGTCCCGTCCGCGAACCGTAGAGCCAGGGTTCGATGACATTGCCGGTGATCAGTTCCATCACCACGAACAGGGCGGCTGTCCACAGCACGAGCGACCAGCCCGGTGCCACGGCCAGCGCCAGGAACAGCGGCAAAAGCATACCTATGATCGGGCCGATATAGGGAACGAAACGCAGCGCCAGTGCCAGCAGCCCCCACAGCAGCGCATTGGGAATACCGAGGGCCCAGAGCCCGATCGCGATCGGTATGGCGTAGACGATGTTGACGACCAATTGCATCAGGAGATAGCGGCCCACCCGTTTGGCGGCATCCTGAAGCGCCTCGGTGGTGCGGTGGAGGTCGCCGTAGCCGACAAGCCGGATGAAGCGGTCGCGCAGATCCTCCCGCTCGAGCAGCATGAAGATGACGACGACGATGATCAGCCCGGCCGACCCAAGCGGGCTGATCAGCGGCCCGACGACATTCTGCAGGACCTGAAGCGGCCTTTCGTGCGCGACGATCTCGACCGGCACCGGCTCGCGCGGCGGCTTTTCCGGGGCGGCGGCCGGCAGCGAGGGGTCTTGCCTGTCGATCTCCTGGCCGACCCGCTCGACCACCTTGCTCAGTCTGGCAAGGATCCCGCCCCCGGTCTCCTTGAGCGAGCGGATCTTGGTCAGGATGTTGGTCTGGTAGACCGGGATGTTCTGCGCCAGTTCGCTGACCTGCGTGGCGACGATGAAGGAGAACAGGCCAAGCGCCGCGAAGGCGCCGAGCACGCTGGCGATGACGGCGGCAATCCGGGGAATGCCGACCTTTTTTAGCGCTGCGACAAGCGGCGCCAGTGCGAAGGTCAGCAGCAGCGCGATGGCGATCGGCAGGAAAACCTCGCGCCCGAAATACAGTGCCGCCACTGTCGTGACGATGGCCGCCACATTGGGCAAAGAGGTTCGCGGATGGGGCGCGGCCGCTGAAAGGGCGTCCCCCAGCCCATCAGCCGGAGACGCCGTGCCGTTTCGACGATTGGCCACGTGATGCCTCCCTGCCAAATGCCATGATCGGGCATATAGAGCGGACGTGCAACTTTAGCCAACGATGAAATACGCCTCGCTCACAGGCAATGATCCGGCCCGCACCGGCCGCTCCCGAAGGGCTAAATGGAAGTCAGGCTCGCCCGATCGGATCAGCGCGCCGCATGCCTGGCCAGCGCGTGCTCGATCAGCACGTCGATGGTCTGGCTGTAGCCGATGCCTGAGGCGGCAAGCGCCTTGGCATACATCGAGATGTCGGTGAAGCCGGGAATGGTGTTGACCTCGTTGACAAGCAGGCTGCCGTCGGCGCGCAGGAAGAAATCGACGCGCGCCATGGCTTCGCAGCCAAGCGCCTGGAACGCCTGCCGCGCCATATCCCTGGCCTTTTCGGCCACATCGGCCGGGACATCGGCGGGCACCTTGACCAGCGCGCCGTCGGCATCGAGATATTTGGCCTCATAGGTGTAGAAGCCGTGCTTGCCGGCCGGAATGATCTCGCCGGGCAGCGACACCGTCAGCGACCCGTCGGCGCGCTCCAGCACCGAGAACTCGATCTCGCGGCCCTCGACGAATTCCTCGATCAACACTTTGCCGTCGTAGCGGAAAGCCGTGTCGATGGCCTGCTCGAAGCCGTCCCTGTCATTCACCTTGCTGACCCCGAAGGACGAGCCCTGGCGCGCCGGCTTGGCGAAGAAAGGCAGGCCGAGCGTCCCGGCAATCTCCTGGAAGGAATGCTTGCCGTTTCGATGCACGGTGACGGAGCGGGCAACCGCCAGTCCCGCCTCGCGCATCAGCCGCTTGGCGACGTCCTTGTCCATGGCGGCGGCCGAGGCGAGAATGCCGCAGCCGACATAGGCGACATCGGCGACCTCGGCATAGCCCTGCACCGAGCCGTCCTCGCCGAACGGCCCGTGCAGCACCGGGAACACGACGTCGATGGGGGGCAGCTCAGGCTGCGTACCATCCCGCGACACCGCAACCAGCCGGCCCTTGCCTCCGGGCAACAAAGCAACCTCCGGGCCGTCTTCGGAGGCCGGCGCCCCTGCCGCCTCATCGCCGATCGCCGCGGCGCGATCGAGTTGTTGCAGCAGCCACCTGCCGCCTCGCGAAATGGCGATCGGCACGATATCGTAGCGCGTGCGGTCGATCGCCTTCAGCACATTGGCGGCCGAAAGGCGCGACACGTCGTGCTCGGCCGAACGCCCGCCATAGAGGATGGCCACTCTTGTCTTGTCGGTCATCGAAATCCCTCGACTGTCAAAAAATCAAATGGCGACGGCAATGCCGCGATTGGCAAAGAAGCGGTCGAAATCGGCCGGTGACAACACTGCGTCTGCCTGTGTGGCGGGCTCATGGCCGGACGGGTTGTGAAAGCGGAAACCTTCGTCGGATGCCGCGGTGATCAGCACCAGATGGCCGCCCTTCGAGGGCGGCTCTCGCTCGGGCCAGCGGATCGAGCTGCTGACCGACGCGATGAAGAAGCGCGTCCGCTGCATGATCGCCGGAATGTCTGATGTGGCGACATTGGTCATCACCTCGGCGCGCAGGCCGAAGGCTTCCTTCACGAAGCTGACGAAGGGCGCGTAGATCAGCCCCTTGATCGATCCCTCATTGACGACATAGCCGCCATATAAGGTGCAGCGCCTGGCAAGTTCGATCGTCGGCACGATCTCGCCGCGGCTGGCCAGGATCATCTTGAGGCAGGCCATGCCGCAGATGTTGGCGGCCCAGATTGCGTATTCGTCGAGGGTCTCCGCCCCGGATCGCCTCCACAGCGGATCGCGCCTGAGCGCAACATCCGCGCCGTCGGCGAGCACGTCCAGCGTCATGTCAGGCGTTTCCCACTGGCTGAAAAACGGCACGGTTTCAGGCGGCGGGCTCATGCGGTCTCCTCGGTCGGCTGGTTCCATCTCGTATACGAGGATACGAGATGGATGAAAAGCCGTGACATTCAGTGGCGCGACCCAGAAGATGTCATCTTCCGTTTCGGTCAACCATCGCTGACTCCGGGGTTAGCGGAAGCCTCTCCCGCCTTCGTCATCCACAGGCGGAGCAGGAGCGAAGCTCCGTCGCGGAGACCCGAGGATGACGAACGTGGTGAATGCTGCGCGCCGCCTACTCGGCCTTCGCCCAGCCGAAAACCAGCCACGCATATTTCGATTTTTCGTAGGGTTCGACAGTGTAGGTCATCTGCATGTCGCCGTCCTTGGCGTAGATATCCAGC
>NZ_RZPB01000296.1:0-6946 GCF_003998535.1 Mesorhizobium sp. M7A.F.Ca.AU.002.02.1.1
TCCCGGCGCACCCCCGCGCCATGCCTTGGGAGCTTTGCCTCGCCCCCGAATCAAACTGCCGGAACCTTTCGGTCCCGGCAGCATCGCATTGCTTCCATCATGCTCAAACAGAAAGATGGAGCGGCGCGTGCGCCGCTCCAGATCCCTACTGGTTGAGAACCGCCTTTTGCGGATTGGGCGGGAAGGACGGATCGGTCTTCTGGCCACGCAGCAGCTGCTCGGCATAGATGAGCTGCAGATCGTCTTTCGGATCCGGCGGCACATAGGCGGCCGAGCCCGAACCCGTCGTGCTCTCGTCGGCGCCCTTGATATGGCCCTTGAGATCGGATTCGCCACGCGTCAGATCCCTGCCCTGCAGTTCCGGCGGCAGTGGCTGTTCGACCTTGATGTCGGGCGTGATGCCCTTGCCCTGGATCGACTTGCCGGACGGCGTGTAATAGAGCGCCGTCGTCAGCCTGAGCGCACCATTCTCGCCGAGCGGAATGATGGTCTGCACCGAACCCTTGCCGAAGGACTGCGTGCCGACCACCGTGACGCGGCGCAGGTCCTGCAGCGCGCCGGCGACGATTTCCGAGGCACTGGCCGAACCGCCATTGACCAGGACGATCATCGGCTTGCCGTTGATGTCGTCGACCTGCTTGGGCTTGGCGTCGAAGCGGGTGACGTCCTTGGGGTCGCGGCCGCGCGTCGAGACGATCTCGCCGCGGTTGAGGAAGGCATCGGACACGCTCACCGCCTGGTCGAGCAGGCCACCCGGATTGAGGCGGAGATCCAGAACGTAGCCCTTCAGCTTGTCGTCGGGAATCTGCTTCTTGATGGTGTCGATGGCGTTCTCGAGGTCGTCGTAGGTCTTTTCGGTGAAGGAGGTGATCTTCATGTAGCCGATGTCGTTCTCGACCCGGAACTTGACCGCCTTGACCTTGATGATGTCGCGCACGACCGTCAGTTCGATCGGCTTGTCGGCGCCCTGGCGCAGGATGGTCAGCTTGATCGGCGTGTTGACCAGGCCGCGCATCTTGTCGACCGCATCGTTGAGGGTCAGGCCGCGAACCTCTTCGCCGTCGATCTTGGCGATGTAGTCGCCGGCCAGCACGCCTGCCTTGGCGGCCGGCGTGTCGTCGATCGGCGTGATCACCTTGACCAGATCGTTCTCCATGGTGACTTCGATGCCGAGGCCGCCGAACTCGCCCTTGGTCTGGACGCGCATATCCTGCGCCTGCTCGGCATTCATGTAGGAGGAGTGCGGGTCAAGCGAAGCCAGCATGCCGTTGATGGCATTCTCGACCAGCGACTTGTCGTCGGGCGGCGTCACATACTGTGCCCGCACGCGCTCGAAGATATCGCCGAAGATCGCCAGTTGCTTGTAGGTCTCCGACCCTGCAGCGTTCGCCGCCGAGCCGGGTGCGCCATAGACCAGGCTCATGGCGGACGCGCCCATCAGCGCACCGGCAAACAGAAGCGACAGTTTCCGCATTATTCACGTCCTTCCAGAAAAACGGTCCGCCCACCATGGGGCCGGATCGACGGGTTTTCCATCCTTGCGGAACTCGACATAGAGTTCCGGCGTGGCATTTCCATTCTTCGAAACCGAGGTGCTCGCCACCCGGGCCTCTCCCATCGCACCGATCGGCTCTCCTGCAAGCACTGATTGACCGGTCGCGACGCTGATTCTGCTCATCCCCGCCAAAACGACATGATAGCCGTCGCCTGCGTTCAGGATCAAGAGTTGACCATAAGAGCGAAACGGCCCCGCATAAAGCACATTTCCATCCGCCGGCGCGGTAACGATGGCTCCCGATTGTGTCGCAACCATGTCGCCTAGCATCACCGCGCCGTTACCGTCGTCGGCGCCGAATCGCCGCTTGATGCGGCCGGTCACCGGCAGTGCGATCTGTCCCTGCAGCGCCGAAAAGGGCACCGCGGCGGCAAGTTGGTTGCTTTCCGGAACGGGCAGCGACGCCAGTTCCGCCGGCGCGGATGTCTTGTCGCCATCCGCCGTCTTCTGCTCAGCGGCCTTGGCGGCATCGGCGGCCTTGCGGCTCTTGTCGGCCTGCGCTTCGAGCGAGGCGATCAACTCTTTCAGGCTGCCGGCCTTGGCCGCCAGCGCTTCGGATCGCTGCTTTTCCGCGGCCATTTGCGTTTGCGTGTCGGCTTCGAGCTTCTGCTTGGCCTCCAGCAGCATGCCGAGCCGCTTCTTTTCCGCCGTCTGGTCGCCGACCGCCGCCGTCAGCCGCGCCCGTTCGGCCTCGATCGACGCCGTAATCCTGGTCTGTTCCTTGAGATCGGCAAGCAGGCTATCGGTCTGCTGGCGCAGTTCCGGCACCACCGCGCCGAGCAGGATGGCGCTGCGCACCGACGACAGCGCGTCCTCGGGCTTGACCAGGATCGCCGGCGGCGGGTTGAGGCCCATGCGCTGCAGCGCGCCCAGCACTTCGGCCAGAACGTCGCGCCGCGCCATCAGCGAGGCGCGGATCTTCTGTTCCTGGCCCTTCAACCCTTCCAGCCTGGCGCCGATGTCCTCGATGTCCTGGCCGAGCTTCTGCTCGGTCATCGCCGACTGGATCAATG
Source organism: Mesorhizobium sp. M7A.F.Ca.AU.002.02.1.1 (assembly GCF_003998535.1). NCBI lineage: Bacteria > Pseudomonadati > Pseudomonadota > Alphaproteobacteria > Hyphomicrobiales > Phyllobacteriaceae > Mesorhizobium > Mesorhizobium sp. M7A.F.Ca.AU.002.02.1.1. The sequence goes on from NZ_RZPB01000296.1 coordinate 2,569, forward strand.
CGGCGGTGATCGAGGCGTGATCCTTCTTGATCGTCGCGATGTCGGCGGAGAGCTTGGCCAATCGTTCCGACGACAGCGTGATCTCCTTCGAGACCCGTTCATATTCGGCCCGGCTCTGGTCCGGATCGGGAGCCAGGTCGAGCGTGTTTTCCGCCCGCCCCGCATGCAGCGACAGCACAAGCACCGCCGCCGCGATTCCGCAGCGCGCGCGCCATGAGCCCGTTCTTGATTTTCTGTCTTCAGACATTGAAGCCCGACTCTATGCGTGGCTTCGTTAACGAACAATCAACCATGTTCGAAACCGCCCACTCGATGCAATGTTACGTTGGCATTGGGGCGGAAATCCGGGTGTGTCGCACCAATTCACCGGCTTACGAGCGATGGTAGGGATGTCCCGAAAGGATAGTGGCCACACGATAAAGCTGCTCTCCCAGCATCACGCGCACCAGTTGATGCGGCCATGTCAGCAATCCGAACGACATCACCAGTTCGGCCTGGTCGCGCAGCGACTGATCGTGGCCGTCGGCGCCGCCGATGGCGATGATCAGCGCCTTGCGGCCACCGTCACGCAACAGGCCGAGGCGCCCGGCGAAATCTTCCGAGGAAAAGCTTTTGCCGCGTTCGTCGAGCAGGATCAGGGCGGTGCCGGGCTGCAACTGCGTCTGCAGTTTCTGGCCTTCCTCACGCCGGCGCTCGTTGGCAGTCTGGCCGCGCCCCTCGGCTATTTCGGCAATGCCGCCAAATTCAAGCCCCACCGCCGGGCCGCTCTTGGCGAAGCGCTCGAAATAGCGGTCGGCCAGCAGCTTCTCGGGGCCGGCTTTCATCCGGCCCACGGCATGAACTGATATCTTCATCCTTGCCTTGTAAGCCGCGCGAACGACTTAGTGGAGCGTTTCTTCCTCGAGGTCCGGCGCCTGCCACATCTTTTCGAGATTGTAGAATTCGCGGACTTCGGGGCGGAAGACATGGACGATGATGTCGCCAGAATCGATCAGGACCCAGTCGGCGCCGGACAGCCCCTCGACGCGCGCGGTGCCGAGACCGGCATCCTTGATCGCTTTGAGAAGATGATCGGCGACAGCCGCGACATGACGGTGCGATCGGCCCGAAGCGACGACCATATAGTCGCCGAGGCTCGATTTCCCCTGGATGTCGATGGAGACAATATTTTCGGCCTTGGAGTCTTCCAGACTGGCAAGGACTGTCTTGATGGCGCGGGACACGGCGTCGTCTACGCTGATCCTGGCCGGCGAAGGCATGATATCGGCCTTCTTCCGCAGTGCTGTTCTCAGTGTATTTCCTTTCGCAGCAAGAACAACCAAATCACCCCTTGAAGCAGGTGACACCACTTAGATAGGCAGAGTTCCCTGACAGTTTCAAGACGGGACCCTGCCTCGCACGAACGTATTGTCGCTCCTGTGGTTCCGCCGCACACCGGAAAAGATCGGAACCCTCGCCGTCGGCATGGGTTATCGGCTCACCGACCAACCGGATTTCCCCCATGCCGATCGACCCGCAAAACGCCTTCCTCAGCGTCCAGGCTGGCCTCGCCCAACTGAGCACGCTGATTGTTTCCTACTCCTTCTCGGCCATCGGTGCCGTTATCCTCTTGATCGTCGGTTATATCGTCGCCGGCCTTGCCGAACGTTCGATCTTCGCCGGTCTCGGCCATATCCATGGTTTCGACGCGACGTTGCGGCATTTCTTCTCCAAGATCGTCCGCTATGCCATCCTGATCCTCGTCACCATCATGGTGCTCGGCCAGTTCGGCGTGCAGACGGCCTCGATCATTGCCGCGATCGGTGCCATTGGCCTCGCCATCGGCCTGGCGTTGCAAGGCACGCTGCAGAACATCGCGGCCGGCATCATGCTTCTGGCACTGCGGCCGTTTCGCATCGGCGAGTCCGTCGAGGTCGGTTCGATTGCCGGTACGATCGAGGAGATCGGCCTGTTCGCAACCAAGCTCAGGACGGCCGACGGGGTCTACATATTGGCGCCCAACTCGACGCTGTGGAACCAGCCGGTGCGCAACTTTTCGCGCAACGGGGTGCGCCGCAGCGACATCACGCTGAGCATCGGCTCCTGGAACGACATCGACCGCGCTCAAAAGACATTGCTTGCCATTGCCGCCGCCGAACGGCGGGTCAAGCGTGAGCCGGCACCGATCGCTTTCGTCGCGACATTGGGCGATAGCACCGTTTCGATTGCCTTGCGCTACTGGACATCGTCGGCGGACTTCTTCGCCACCCAGACCGATCTCACCAAGCGCGCCAAGCAGGAATTCGATAGCGAAGGCATATCGATCCCGCTGCCGCCACCGGAAGCCCCGTCGCCGGAAGCCCGTCGACAATAGTCGGGTGGCTCAGTGCCGGCCCTCATCGTCCGGTGCGAAGGCGAGTTCGACCGGCAACGGCGCCTGCGCCGTCATCGGTGCGAAACTGCCGGTTTCGCCGACCGGGACCGCACGCGTCGTGAACACACGCAAAAGCACGAACAGGCAGAAGGCTGCGGCGATGAGAACAGCCACATAGATGAAAGCCTGCGTTCCGAAGACGGCCGACAGCGCCGTCACGATGCCGGGCACGACGAAGCCCGACAGCGACCAGGCAAACAAAAGCGAACTGGACAGCGCCACCATGTCGTCCTTGCCGGCGCGGTCGGCGGCGTGCGCACTGGCCAGCGAATAGATCGATTCCGAAGCGCCGTCCCACACGATGTAGATCACAACCAACGCGGCCAGCGCGCCGCCATCGAACCCGAGTGCAAACAGGCCGGCGACCATGGCGAGCGCGGATGCGGCGATCAGCACATAGCGGCGGTCGGTTCGGTCGGAAATCCAACCAAGCGGGATCTGCAGGATCAGCGTGCCGAGAGGCATCGCCGAAAGCAGCAGCGCCACGTCGGCCTGGCTGTAGCCCTTGGCCGTGGCGTGGATCGGTGCGAAGCCAGCAATCGACATCGACAGGCCGCCGACGGCAAGCATGCCGGCGACGCCGACCGGTGAAACCCGCCAGGCACGGCGCAGCGCCACCGAGGCCGCCTGCGGCGCCGGCGGCTGGGCAAGTTTGGTCATCCCGACAGGGAGGATCGACAGCGCGGTGAAGACGATGCCGATCAGCGGCGCATCCGCTGTCCTGATATCGACCAGCGCTAGCGTCGCGTAGCCGACGCCGAGCCCGGCGACATAGGCAACGTAGAAGAAAGCCATCACCCGGCCGCGGATGGCGTTGGCAACGGCATCGTTCAGCCAGCTCTGCGCGACGATGAACAGGCCGCATATGGCAAAGCCGTAGAGCGCGCGGGCGGCTATCCACAGCAGCGGAAGGACCCCGGCGCCGACAGCGGCGTTGGCCAGCGCGATCAGCGCCGACAGCACCATGAAGGCGCGGGCATGGCCGACCCTTCGCACCAGCGGTCCGGTCAAGATGCAGCCGGCGAGCCCGCCGGCCGAAAGCCCGGTGATGATCAGCCCGGCCCAGGTCGGATCGAAACCCTCTGCGCCAAGCCGGACCGGGATATAAGCAAACATCAGCCCGTTGCCGACGGCAATCAGCGCCATCGACACGATGACGCTGGCAATCGCGATCAGCGGCGTGGGCTCGGCGCCCTGCTCGGCTTCGCTGCGGTTTTTCCTGGGAATCGACATGCCTGCTCAGGATTGCCCATGAAACGGGCAAAGGAAGCGATAAAAGCGACATGGCCGGGCGGCCGGGCTCACCCCTTCGCCAGCTTGCGGATCGCGCTCGATGACAGCGACGAGCGCGGGCCGTGAATGAAGGTCCAGGCCGGCGCCTTCATGCGGGCAAGCCGCGGCGCATCGCCCTCGTCGATGCGGGCATAGTCGAAGGTCTTGGCGACGACCGAGGACAGGAACGACAGCGTCGCGCCCGGGCGGTCGATGACGGCGATCGGGAAGGTCATGACGATCTCGCGCCAGCGCTGCCAGCGATGGAAATCGCGCAGGCTGTCGGCACCCATGATCCAGACGAAATCGACACCGGGGTTGCGCGCCTTGACCAGCGCCAGCGTATCGGCGGTGTAGCGGACGTGATGGGCGGCTTCGAAAGCGGTGACCTTGATCTTCGGGTTCTTGGCGATCTGTTCCGACAGCTGCAGCCGTTCGCCCAGCGGCGCCAACTCCCTGGTGTTCTTCAGCGGATTGCCCGGCGTCACCATCCACCACAACTGGTCGAGCGCCAGGCGTCTGAGCGCGATCTCGGCGACCAGCGCATGGCCGGCATGCGGCGGATTGAACGAACCGCCGAACAGGCCGACGGCAAGGCCTTTCTCGGCGTGCGGCATTTTGAGATAGTGGGAGGAGATAGCCTCCTTACCCTCGTCCTTGTGGGGAGGGTCGATCCGCGAAGCGGAGCGGGGT
>NZ_RZPB01000297.1:0-6945 GCF_003998535.1 Mesorhizobium sp. M7A.F.Ca.AU.002.02.1.1
ATCAGGCGCAGCACCGGCAATCTCGCTTCTGGTGCTGGGCGATTCCTCCGCCGCTTCGGTCGGCATCGGCAATTCGGAAGACGGGCTTGCCGCGCAACTCGCCGTGCTGATTTCACAAAGCACCGGCCGCGCCGTGCGCTGGCGGGCGGCCGGCTTCAATTCGGCAACGTCCGGCCAGATCCGCGACCATGTGCTGCCCAATCTGTCGGCCGATCCGTGGACGCATATCGTGCTGGCCATCGGCACCAACGACACCAAGAATTTCCACTCCGTGCCGCGCTTCAAGAAGGAGTTCGGTGGCCTGCTCTACGGCCTGCGCGCCAAATGGCCGGAAGCGCGCGTGGTGTGGTCGCCGGTGCTGGAGTTCACGCGGGCGCCAGCCATGCCGCCGCTGCTCGGAAAGATCCTTGAGATCCGCGCCACCGACATGAACCGGATGGGCGAACGCCTTTGCCTGGAGCGCGGCGCGGTGCCGGCGCCGCGCCTGCCGATCACCAATCCGGAAGCCGGCTTTGCCTCGGACGGCTTTCACGCCTCGGAAGCAGGCTACCGGGCCTGGGCCGAGCATCTGGTCGGCCCGGTGCTTGGCCATTGAGCAGCGACGACAAGTGCGTCCTACGTCAAATGCCCGAGCACGGCCGCCAGTGAAATCGCGGCCATGGCGAGCAGTGCCAGCTTCCAGAAATCACCGCGTCGCTTGAGGCCTGGCCAGCCAAGCGGCTTGATCAGTTGAATGACCATGAAACCGGCGATGACAAGGGCGAGGAATTTCGTCATGCCGCCTTTGACCAGCAACGCGCCCGGCTGTCAAAGCACGTCGTTCATTGCCTGAGAAAGAACGGACGCCGGGATCCCGAACCGGAACGCGGCGCCCTTTGACCGGCAAACGATCTACTTCAGCGGCTTGAGGCCAGCCTCGATCGAAGCGCGCTTCGGTTCGAGGAATGGCGGCAGGGCGAGGCTTTCCCCCAGCGTTTCCAGCGGCTCGTCGGCGGTGAACCCCGGACCGTCGGTTGCGATCTCGAACAGGATGCCGTTCGGCTCGCGGAAGTAGAGCGAACGGAAATAATAGCGCTCGACCTCGCCGCTCGACGGCAGCCGGAACTCGGCCAGCCGCGCCGTCCATTGATGCAGCGTTTCCTGGTCCGGCGCCCTGAAGGCAACATGGTGAACCGCACCGGCACCTTGCCGTGCCGGCGCCAGTCCCGGCTGCACCAGGACATGCAGCTCCGCCGCCGGCCCGCCCTCGCCCATTTCGAAGACGTGAACCTGGCCCTCCGGCGAGGCATAGTCGCGCGCCTTGCGCATGTTCATCACCGTGGTCACCACCGCCTCGGTGTTGGTGATGTCGGGAACGCTGATGACGATCGGCCCGAGCCCGCGGATCTGGTGCTCGGCCGGTACCGGGCTTTGCGCCCAGGGATGGCTGCCGCCCTTGCCGCCATCGCTGACCAGGCGCAGACGCTGGCCCTCGGGATCTTCGAAGTCCAGTGACGCATAACCGCCGATGTCGCCGATCTCTCCTGTTGCCAGGCCTTCGTCGGTCAAGTGTTGCTTCCACCAGGCAAGGCTCTCCTGGCTGCCGACCCTGAGGCTGGTCCGCACGATGCTGTGCGTGCCGCGCCGCTCGCGGCCGACCGGCCAGTCGAAGAAGGTAAGGTCGGTGCCCGGTGTCGCTTCGCCGTCGGCATAGAAGAGGTGGTAGGCCGAGGTGTCGTCCTGGTTTACGGTCTTCTTGACCAGCCGCAGACCCAGCACCTTCGTATAAAAATGAAGATTGCCAGGCGCATTGGCGGTGATGGCGGTCAGATGGTGGATACCTGTCAGTTGCAAGCTCATCGTCGTCTCCCTGCTGTTGGGGAACAATTTTCTCCCTCCATATCAGAACTGCGGTCACCCCGCTGAAGGCCTCGTATTCCGACAGTCCGTCGCCGGAAACTGAACAGCGGCGCCCAGAGCACGTCGTCGCTATGAACAATCGGAAGTCGCGAACCTGCCTTCGGCACCGTTCTATGCGGCGAAAAGCGATGCCTTGCCTGCGTCGCGCGCACTGGTCGCAACTATCGTCTCGCGCCTGACATCCTCCTGACAGACTGCTGTCAGGAGGGGTATGCGATAGTACCTCCATACAGAGAGAGGAGACTGGCCATGAACGGTTACACCATTCTGCGCGGCATGCAGCACTATGTCGGCAAGATCCGCACGATGCGCAACGAGATCCGCACCCAGCGGTTCATGAACTCGCTGCCGGCGGATATTCGCAAGGATATCGGCTGGCCGGACATGTATGCGGACCGTGGCCCTCGGGGCAATTGAAGCCAATTTTTCGACCCGGCGATTGGATGTGGGCGCGTCAACGCCCAGATAACAGGTCCGGTGCGTGAGGATGGGAGCGAGCCTATGCCCGAACAGAAGACGATCGGTTTCCTTTTCATCGAAGGTTTTGCCGACTGGGAGTATGGGCTGCTGGCGGCCTCGGCGGTCGAATGGTTCGGCGCCCGTGCCGTGTCGCTGACGCCTGATGGCAACCCAGTGACCGGGATCAGCGGCTTTCGGCTGACGCCCGATCGATCGGCCGGGGCGGATGAGAATGATGATCTCGACGCCATCGCCGTGATCGGCTCCGATGAGTGGGCCGGCAAGGCACCGCCCGATGTTGCTGATCTGCTCAATGCTGTTGCATCGCGCGGCGGCGTGGTCGGCGGCATCTGCGCCGGCACGCTGGCGCTAGCCCGCGCCGGCCTGTTCGAGAAGGCCAGGCATACGAGCAATGGCCGCGACTGGATCAATGGTCATGAGGCCGGCTATGCCGGCGACAGCCTCTATCAGGATGTGCCGCATGCCATGGCCGACGGCAAAATTGTTTCCGCGCCAGGCTCGGCGCCGGGCACCTTCGCGCTCGCCTTTCTGAAGACGCTCTACCCCGAAAGAGGCAGCGATCTCGCTCGGATGCGAACGCTGTTTGCCAAGGAGTATGCTGAAGCCTCCTGACAGTATGCTGTCAGGAGGGCCGTGCAATGGTGCCAGCTTAGGGCACCCGTGCATCGGCGGTCGAAAGGACGATCGATGAAGAGTTGGAACGACAGACTGAGCACACCAGGCATCAACGGCGTCAAGCCGACGCCGCGCACGATGGCCGATGTCGTCGAAGGCCAGCCTATGCTGGTGCCGACAGCGCGCCAGGTCGATGATTTCATCCGCTCGATTCCCGAAGGCGTCGAGATGGATGTGCGTGCGCTGCGTACAGCACTTGCCGTCGAGCATGGCGCCGAAGTGACATGCCCGGTCACCATAGGCTATCATCTGCGCACTGTTGCCGAAGCCGCCAACGAGGACCTCCAGCGCGGCATGACGCCGAGTGACGTGGCACCGTTCTGGCGCGTGCTCGATGCGAAAACACCGACGACGAAGAAATTGTCCTTCGGCGCGGAGTTCGTCGCCGCGCAGCGCAAGCGCGAAGGGCTGAAACCATGAGGCATGCCGCCCAAAAGTGTTCTGCGGTTTTGGGATAACGGCATGCGCGAAAACACGATGCATGCCACCCAGAGGTGGACCGGTTTCGGGCGGCATGCATAGAGACAACGCCGAGGGACCATACGATGCGCCGCGCCGACAGGCTCTTCCAGATCGTGCAGCATCTGCGCGGTGGCCGATTGGTCACCGCCCAGAAGCTCGGCACATGGCTCGAAGTTTCCGAGCGAACCATCTATCGCGACATTGCCGATTTGCAGTCGACCGGAGTGCCGATCGACGGCGAGGCCGGCGTTGGCTACATGATGAGGGAGGGTTTCGACCTTCCGCCGCTGATGTTCACGCGTGACGAGATCGTCGCGCTGGTCGCCGGCGCCCGCATGGTGCGTGCCTTTGGCGGTGCCGCCATGGCGCGGGCCGCCGACGAAGCGCTGGTCAAGATCGGCGCCGTATTGCCCGATGCGGAGAAAGACCGCATCGCCCGCACCGAGATCCACACACCGATGTGGGTGGTCAGCGACGCCGCCCGCGAGGCGATCGACCTGATCGAGCGCGCGGTCGAAAAGCGCCAGGTGCTGACCATCGACTATTCCGACGAGGCCGGCCGCGGCACCGCCCGCGATATCCGCCCGCTCGGCCTGTGGTTCTGGGGCAAGGTGTGGACGCTGGTCGCCTGGTGCGAGATGCGCGACGATTTCCGCGCCTTCCGCATCGATCGCATCGCCTCGGTGGTCATCGCCGGCCGCATCTTCAAGCCGGAGCGCGGCAAGCAGCTTGCCGACTTCTACCGCGCGGTGGAGCGCAGCGAGGACTATGGCATGGCGCCGGACCGCGCCGCGCGAAGCTGAGACCCGACGCAGTTAGAAAAAAGCCCGCTCGAAGCGGGCTTTTTCTTGGATATCAGACAACCTCACTCGTCGTCGTCATTGTCCGTGTTCTTCGACTTCAAGGCCGAGAGCTTGGCGAACACGGCGTTGGCGTCGAGTTCGGCGTCCTCGTCCTTCGGCTTCTCGGGAGCCGGCACCAACCGCTCGGTCAGGGCCGCCGGCAGCAGCGTGTCGCCGACCGGCTGCGCCTGTTCGCGGCCGCGCGAGGCGCGGTTGACTTCCATGTCGAGGTCGATCTGCGAGGCGAGACCCAGCGTCACCGGGTCCATCGGCTGCAGATTGGCTGAGTTCCAGTGCTTGCGCTCGCGGATCTGCTCGATCGTCGACTTGGTGGTGCCGACGAGACGCGAGATCTGCGCGTCCTTGAGCTCGGGATGGTTGCGCACCAGCCACAGAATCGCGTTCGGCCGGTCCTGGCGCTTCGACAGCGGCGTGTAGCGCGGACCCTTGCGCTTGGATTCGGGCACCCGCACCTTGGGGTCCGAAAGCTTCAGGCGCTGGTTCGGGTCCTTCTCGGCACGGGCGATCTCGTCGCGGGTCAGCTGTCCGGTCATGATCGGGTCCATGCCCTTGATGCCTTGCGCCGCTTCGCCATCGGCGATTGCCTTGACCTCGAGCGGATGCAGTCCGCAGAACTGCGCGATCTGCTCGAAGGAAAGTGCGGTATTGTCGACCAGCCAGACGGCGGTCGCCTTGGGCATCAGCAGCGTATTGGCCATTTTTACAAATCCTTCTCGTTCGCCCGCGTTCCCGCGCGGGCGGTGGTTTAGAGCCACCAAAATGGGAAATTCGCGGTCTGTATAACCGCTCTCGGGTCCTTTCGCAACGTTTTTGGAGCAAAGACCGGAAGCCGTGGGTACTTACCGAAAACGTTCCGCGCTCTTGAACAGAACGACAAGCTGGCTTCGCTGGCGAGTTCCGGTCTTGGCAAAGATCGGTTGAGATAGGGGCACCCCTGTCATGCCGGAGCCGCTGCTTCCATCAGGGTTCGCCCTTGTGAAAGCGCCGAGCCAAGATGCCATGCAGGAAACCGAGGTCAACCCTGCTCGATGGCCGGTATCGGTTGGGACGGTCGTTGATCTCCCGCCCAAAACGACAAAACCCGCCGGACTGGGTCCAGCGGGCTCGGAACCGCGACAAAGTTCGTCTGGTGCGGCTCTGGCTTCCACGGCTTGGGCCCGCCGGAGCGGACCAGGACGTGGCTTTAGATAGCCCTGCGGGCGATCTTTTCGATGTCGGCGCGGTTGATGCCGAGATCGCTGAGCTGACGTGCGTTGAGACGGTTCAGTTCGCGGACGGTCTCGGTGTACATACGCCAGTTACGGAAAGCGCGGATCGGGTTCATGGTAGTCCCTCCAGAATGATGTTCGTTTCGATGGTGCTCAAATAGGCGTCATCGATGAGGACTTGAATGGCTGATTTTGCATAGCAATGATGCAAATGCTGCATTGCAGCATTAAGCTTCTGTTCATCTTGTGGGCAGCGAGGCGCTGACCTCGCGCGCTGTCAGCCTACGTCGAGCACGATCTTGCCGATATGCTCACCCTCTTCCATGCGCTCATGCGCCCGCCAGGCTTCGCTGAGCGGGAAGATCATGTCCATCACAGGGGCAACCTTGCGCGTGCCGAGCAGCGGCCACACCTGCGCTTCCAGCGCCGCCGCGATCGCCGCCTTGAACTCGACGGTTCGCGGCCTCAGCGTCGAACCTGTGTGGGTAAGCCGCTTGACCATGATCTTCGAAAAGTCCGCGCTTGCGACAGCGCCGGCCTGAACGGCGATCTGGACGATGCGGCCTTCGACCGCCGCGGCCTCATAATTGCGCGCCACATAGTCGCCGCCGACCATGTCGAGGATGACATTGGCGCCTTTGCCACCCGTTGCCTCCTTCACCGCGGCGACGAAATCCGCCTCGCGATAATTGATCGCCCGGTCGGCGCCGAGCTTCAGGCAGGCGTCGCATTTCTCCTTGCTGCCGGCAGTGGTGATGACATAGGCGCCGAAGGCGGAGGCAAGCTGGATTGCTGTCGTGCCGATGCCGGACGAGCCGCCATGGACGAGCAGCGTCTCGCCTTTCTTGAGGCCGCCACGCTCGAACACATTGTGCCAGACGGTGAAGTAATTCTCCGGCACCGCCGCGGCTTCGGTGTGGGTGAAGCCGGCGGGCAACGGCAGCACGCTCCCTGCATGGACCTTGACATATTCGGCATAGCCGCCGCCGGGCGTCAGCGCACAGACGCGGTCGCCAATGCGCCAGCGTGATATGTCGTCGCCAAGGGCGGCGACTTCACCCGATGCCTCGAGGCCCGGCAGGTCGGATGCGCCGGGCGGTGGCGGATAGGCGCCTTTGCGCTGCTGGACGTCGGGCCGGTTGACGCCGGCGGCATGCACCTTGATCAGGATCTCGCCGGGGCCGGGCTGCGGCACGTCGCGTGTTTCCGGCTTCAGCACCCGAGGGCCACCCGGCTCCGAGATCGCGATGGCCGTCATCCTTGCCGGAATTTTCTGTCCGCTCGCCATGAGATTTCCCGTCTTTCCTCGCCGTTGTCCGATCGGCTGTTTGCATCGACGCCCCTGCCCTATGTATGCT
>NZ_RZPB01000298.1:0-6934 GCF_003998535.1 Mesorhizobium sp. M7A.F.Ca.AU.002.02.1.1
GCGTGAGGATTCGCCCATGGACAAGAGCCCCGACGCCTTTCGTACCATCAGCGAGGTCGCCGAAGATCTCGATTTGCCGCAGCATGTGCTGCGCTTCTGGGAAACGCGTTTCAACCAGATCAAGCCGATGAAGCGCGGCGGCGGCCGTCGTTACTACCGGCCGCAGGATGTCGAGCTGATCAAGGGCATCCGTCACATGCTCTACGACCAGGGCTACACCATCAAGGGCGTGCAGAAGCTGTTGCGCGAGAACGGCAACCATTTCCTGGTTGCCATCGGCAATGGCGACATGGCCGCCGTCGAGGCGATCTCGCAGCGAAGGCAGGCTGACCAGGTGCCGCTGACGCCGGCGGCCCAGCCGCGCAGCATGGACGACGAACTGGTCGGCCAGCCGCGCGTCAAACCCAGCCGTCGCTTTTTCGGCCTGGGCAAGAGCGACGAGGACGGTCCGGTGCAGCCGGATGCATCGAAACTCTCGCGCGACAACAGGGCCTTGCTGCAGGAGGCGTTGTTCGACCTCCTGGAATGCAAGCGCCTGCTTGATCAGGTGCGCTGACCGCAGCCCGACGCGATAGTTCGAAACCGGAACCCGTCTTCCGGTGAGGCGTTACGTTTCCTTCTGCAAGTGAAGGAAACACATCATGGCATCATTTTCGACCCTCTCGGACATCGATCTCGACAGGCAGGTCGCGGCTCTCACCAAAGAACTGGCCAGCTTGAAGAGGGCTGTGGCAAGGCGAGGCGGCGCCTACTACGAGGACGGTCGCGATGCAGCCTTCGACACCTATTCCGATCTTGCGGGGCGTCTGCGCGACGCCATGCCGGCACTGCGTAAACAGGGCAGGGTGATCGAGAGGTCGGCCCGCGACCATCCGGCGGCTGCCGCTGCTGTCGGCCTTGTGGTGCTCGGTCTTGTCGCCAGTCTGCTGTTCAGCCGGCGCTGAGGCGGTGCTTCTGATGGTTGAGGTAGCTGGCGCCGTCATTCGACGAACTTGGTGCGCCCAAATCGTGTCGAGCTAACGCGCCGCAATGCCAAGGGAAGACCGGCCTTGGACAGGAAGCCAAGGCCGGTCTTCTCGGTGGCAGTTTGCGGTGCTTAGGCCTTGTTTCCGATCACATGGTGGTGGTGGCGGTGATGATGGTGATGGCGGACATGGTGGCGATGATGATGGTGGTGACGATGGTGCTTTGCCATCGGCGCCGCATCCGCACTCGTCGCACCGATGACGGGCACCGTGAAAGCCAATGCAACTGCAAGCCCGAGGGCCGAGAGGAGGGACTTCTTCATGGATCGTTTCCTTTTGTTTCGCGGGCGCATATGGATCGGGGCGATAGCCCGGCCGCCGCGAATGGAATTACGCGCCTGAATTTTTTCGTCAGTATTTCCCGATTGTAGAATTTTGTTTCTGGACTGTTTCTGCCCAATCCAGCCTCCCGCCACCATGCACGGCAAGATCGAGAGGCGGCCATTGGCCGCCTGTCCGACTACATCGGCGGCACGACGCCGTTGGTCCCGACCACGACGCGGCTGGCGCTCAGCGCGCCGTCACTACCCCGCTCTGCGGTGACAAAGACCGTCGCACCCGGCTTGAGGTCGCTCGGCGTCGCCGGCGCGAAGGTGACGACAGGGGTGGTGTCGGGAATCGAAATCTTCTTGGTCTGGCCATTGTCATAGGTCAGCGTGACGGATCGCCCGCTTATATCGGTAACGTCGGCGACGGTGCCGTTGGTCATCCGGCTGTTTGGCTGCAGGTCCCAGGGGCGGTCACCCTCGCCGGTGCCTTTCAGCGCGGCCGGGAAGACCACCACCTCCAGGGCGCCGCTGCCGCCATCCGCTTTCGATACGGAGGCAATGCCGAGGAAATCGCCCTGCTTGATGTCCGTTGCCGAGGCGTTGGCGACGCCCGAGATCTTCCAGCCGGCCTTGAGCTTGATCGCGTCGGTATCGCCCTGGCGGGTTTTCACGGTGAGCAGCGTGGGCTTAAAACTGACCACCGTGCCGCGCACACGAAGCGCGCCTGCGGCTTGGGCGGCGCCCGCGCCGGCGACGGAAAGGCTGGAAATCGTGCCGAGCACGACCATGACTGTCTTCAAGTTCATTGCAAAAAATCCTTCCGGGAAAGAACTGGCTGGAACCGGATGGTTTCGCGCCAGCGACCCGGAGATAACGAATGGGCGCGGCGAAACTGCCGGCAAAAGGCCAATCAGGCCTTCAAAACAACTTGATCGCGACGTGTGCGCCAGAGGCCGCGCCAGGCACCCGGTTCACGATCCCGTGACGGCCATTTTGGCCCTTGGCAAATCACCAGTGAGAGGGCATCTTCCCGACCGTCTCAGGCAACACTCCTCATTTGATCAAACTCTTTCAGTCATGGAGTTGCCAATGCCCCATAATGCGAAAAGCGAACCCCACTCCGAACCGGCAACCAACGGGAGCGGGCCAGATTACAACACCCTCAGAGCGATGCGGGAGACCCGCGGTTACAGCGTGGAAGAGCTTTCCCTGACATGCGGCCTGGCGGTGGACGAGATTGAGGATATCGAAAGCGGCAGAGTGACCGATCCGTCGAAGCTGCGTCGTATTGTGTCCGCGCTTCACCTTCCCCAGGAGGCTCTGATCACCCCGGCTGCGCCGACGCCGGCGCAAGGTCGATCGCTGGCGTAGACCCCGCACCAGGCATTCCAGAGAACCCGCCAAGGCCCTCTTGGCGGGTTTCTTTGTACCTGCCGCAGCGTCTGCTTCAGCCTGGCGCTTGCCGATTTGTATGCCGCGCGTGCTTATATGCGCGGCGGCCCCGGCTGCTGGACAGCAATCCGCCGTCCTTCAAGTTTTTGAACCATGGGTTTTTCGATATGAGCCTGGACTCCGTTCGTGCGTTCTTTGCCACCCACGCGCCCGACATCGATGTCATCGTCACGGAGGCGAGCTCGGCGACGGTGACCCTGGCGGCCGAGGCGCATGGCGTGCTGCCGGCGCAGATCGCCAAGACGATCTGCCTGCGCGTCGGCGACCGCACCATGCTGGTGGTGACCAGCGGCATCGCCAGGCTGGACAACCGCAAGTTCAAGGACCAGTTCGGCGGCAAGCCGCGCATGCTCGACGCGGCGGAAGTTGTCGAAGCGACGAGCCACCCGGTCGGCGGCGTCTGCCCGTTCGGCCTGCCGGCGCCGCTGCCGGTCTATTGCGACGTATCGCTGCGCGAATTTGACGAGGTCGTGCCCGCGGCAGGCGCCACCAATGCGGCGGTGCGGATCAGCCCGCAGAGGATGGTTGAGCTGATTGGGGCTGAGTGGATCGATGTGTGCCAGGGGTAGCCCAAGCCAGAGTTCAAGCGGCAGAGCACATGGTTGCCCCGATCCGAGATTTGGCCGGGCTGACCGAAGCATCTGGAGAGGCGGACTTCGGGGGCAAGTCCTGCTTTCAAATTTGGTCGGAGTGGCCGGATTCGAACCGACGACCCCTTGACCCCCAGTCAAGTGCGCTACCGGGCTGCGCTACACTCCGGACCGCGGAAAGCCCTATATTCTCAAGGGTTCAGAAGCAAGAGGCGAATTCGCTGAAATTGGTGAAATGGGAACAGATGGTGTCCCGGTGTGCCTTTGGTGACCGAAAGTCACACCGACAAATCATACCGCAAGTGCTGCTTAGGTTCCGGTCACCGAGGGCGGACACACTACGTGCTTTGTCTTGCCCTGGAAGGGCATAGCCTGCACCGCTCTAGGCTGCAATTGCCCAAAGAAGTTCAAGACTTCGTTCAATCGCCAGAATGTTCGAAGGAATATGTAGGCTACGAGGAAAGGGGAGCGCTGACGAGCTCCCCTGACGCTAGATCTGATCCGCGAAAATGATGTCGATGCACTACTGACCCATTCCAAACTTGTAGGTTAGCCGGGCCATCACGGCATCGACCTTTGCCTCTGTGCGATAGGTCTCGGGATTGTCGCCGAGAGTGCCATCATCGAACACGTTGTCGCCCGTGCTCGTCTTATGGCCGAGGTCAACGTGGGTGTAGTCCACGCCAAGCGAGAGGTTGTTCGTAAGGGCATAGTCGATGCCAGCGCCGAGCGCATAGCCGTTCTGCCACTCATTCTTTTCGTAGGTCACCAGGGCGTCGTTGTCTCGGGCGCGGAAATCCACCTTGCCGCCGGCATAACCAGCCTTGGCATAGATCAGCACGCGATCGAAGGCGTAGCCGACGCGGCCGACGACCGTGGCATAATTCGAGATTTTGGCGGTCTCGGTGTCGCTGTCCGGGAAATAGGGGCTGGTGATGGTCTTGCGGATGCCCGTTGCCGTCCAGGTCGCTTCGCCGCCCAGAATGAACTGTCCCCACTGCCATTGCGCGCCTGCATGGATACCGCCGGCTACGCCGGCTTTGTTGAAGTCAAATCCTTCTGTTCCCGCCGGAACGAGGTCGGTGAAGAACCCACCGTTTGGCTCGGTCATATCCGTTGCCGTGATGTCACCATTGGCAACGCCGAGATGGCCGCCGACATAGAGGCCGCTCCAGTCATAGGCCGACCCCGCAACCGGGGCCAACATGTCTGCTGCTGACGCGGTGCTTGCCGACAGGGCGGCAACCGCGAGAACTGCTAAGAATCTATTCACGTATTTCTCCCAACCCAAGTAATTCCCTCGGGAACAACAATAGCCGGGAGCGAAATGAAATTATGTGATGTTTTTGCCACAACCGCATATTTTTGCCATGGACCAACCGTCCGTCGAGCACTCGATCTACACTGGCCTGACGCTTCAAAACGCAAATGAAGCCGAGTAAAGCGCATGTAGAGCGCCTAGTCAGGAAATCCATCAGAAACTTCGTATTCGGGAAGCTCTCGAAGCTGTCTTCGTCGTGATGTAGAGCGGGCCGGATCTCCACCGAAGGCCAACGTGAAGCCCTCTCACTCCCGCGACTTTTATGCCGGTGCCGGCGAGCCCTGTAAGGCAGGCCGCAACAGCAGTTGATGCCTATATTCCAGCGCGATGGCGCCCCAGATCAGGCCGAGCAGCAGGTAGACATGGCGCCAGTGGTCGATGTCGATGAAGGTGCCGAGCCCGATATTGCCGATGAAGGCGACATAGGCGCACAGGAGATAGGGCTGCCACGGCCGGTCGCGCAGCAGGATGCGGAAGCCGGCTGCTATCGTCCACAAGACGAGCGCGAGGAACGACACGAAGCCGAGCCAGCCATAATCCATCAGCATCTTCAGCCAGATGTCGTGGGTGTCTTCACCGAAGATCGTGCCGAAGACCAGCGGGCCGATGCCGAACGGATGCTCCATCGCCATCTGGAAGCCGATGCCGTAGCGGGCGAAGCGGCCGAGGCGGGCGGTGTCGTAGCTCTGTTCGAGATGGGCACGGTTGGAGAACATCTCCGACACGCCGGGCAGCTGCAGGATGACGATCATGGCGACGACCAGCAGCGCCAGTGCTGCAATCGTCATCACCACCACGCGCAGCCGGAACATGCCGCTGGCGCTCTGCAGGAACAGGCAGCCGGTGAGCAGGACGGCCGAAACGGCGAACATGCCCCAGGCGCCGCGCGAAAAGGAGAAGAAGATGCCGGCGGTGATGATCAGCAGTGGCACCGCCAGCAGCGGCATGCGCGTCACCGGTCCGGTCAGGAGCAAATAGAGCAGATAGATGCCGGGCAGCACCAGGAACGGTCCAAACACGTTCGGATCCTGGAAGGCGCCGGCGGCACGGTCGTATTTGGTGAACATCTCGGCGCCCGGAAAGGCATGGAAGTAGCCTGCAATGCCAAGCAGCGAGGTGGCCACGGCCGAAACCACATAGGCAATGAAGATCAATCGGTAGAGGCTCGGCTGTACGGCTGTGATCGATGCGAAGAACACCGCGCTGAAGGCGAGAAACAGCGACACGGCGAGATAGAGCGGCGTGTTGGCGAGGTCCGCCATCTGCGTCATGGAGATCATGCCGCCGATGTTCATCGTCACCAGCAGCACCAGCAGCGGCGTTGCCGCGCGGGAAATCCGCAAGCCGAAAAGCGCCCAGATGGCAATCAGCCCCGCCATGTAGAGCTCATAGGGCGCCGGCTCGCTGATGACGAAGCCGGACAGCAGAATGCCGATGAAGACCGCGCCCGAGGAAATCAGCGCGACCAGCTTGGCGTTGACCACGACCTGCGGCAGATCATGGCTGATCGCGCTCAATAGGCGTTTTCCGTATTGAGCAGCCGGAGCGGCGTCAGGAACAGGATCCGCAAATCGAACAGCAGCGACCAGTTCTCGATGTAGTAGAGATCATACTCCGTGCGCATGCGGATCTTCTCGTTGGTGTCCATCTCGCCGCGCCAGCCATTGATCTGCGCCCAGCCGGTGACGCCGGGCTTGACCTTGTGGCGGGCGAAATAGCCGTCGACGACCTCGTTGTAGAGCAGGTTATGCGACTGCGCGGCGATGGCGTGCGGACGCGGGCCGACCAGCGATAGCGAACCCAGAAGCGAATTGAAGAACTGCGGCAGCTCGTCGATCGAGGTCTTGCGGATGAAGCGGCCGACGCGGGTGACGCGAGGATCGTTCTTGGTCACCGTCTGCTTGGCGGTCGGGTCGGCCTTGTCGGTATACATCGAACGGAACTTATAGACCTCGATGATCTCGTTGTTGAAACCGTGCCGCTTCTGATGGAACAGCACCGGACCCTTGCTGTCGAGCTTGATGGCGATGGCGGTCGCCAGCATGACCGGCGAGAACACGACGATGCCGATCAGGCTGAAGACGATATCGAAGGCGCGTTTGGCCACCGAATCCCAGTCGTTGATCGGCTTGTCAAAGATATCCAGCATCGGCACCGCGCCGATGTAGGAATAGGCACGCGGGCGAAACTGCAGCGCGTTGGAATGCGCCGAAAGCCGGATGTCGACCGGCAGCACCCACAGCTTCTTCAGCAACTGCAGAACGCGGGATTCGGCGG
>NZ_RZPB01000299.1:0-6929 GCF_003998535.1 Mesorhizobium sp. M7A.F.Ca.AU.002.02.1.1
GCCATGGTGCTGATGGCGCCCTTCGACATCCTGGCCTCGCTGGCCATGGACATCTACCTCCCGATTGTCCCGGCGATGCCGGGGATCCTCGAGACATCGCCTGATGTCATCCAGCTGACGCTGAGCCTCTACATGATCTGTCTTGGGCTCGGCCAAGTCGTCTTCGGCCCGATTTCCGACAGGATCGGCAGGCGCCCGGTGCTGATCGGTGGCGCGCTTTTGTTTTCAGGCGCTTCCTTTCTGCTCGCCAGCACCTCACTGGCCGCTGTCTTCGTCGTCCTGCGCGTCATGCAGTCCATTGGTGCGTCCGCCATTCTCGTTGCAACCTTCGCAACGGTTCGCGACGTCTATGCGCAAAGACCCGAAAGTGCCGTCATTTACGGCCTGTTCAGCTCGATGTTGGCTTTCGTGCCGGCGTTGGGGCCGGTTGCCGGTGCGTTGATTGCCGACAATTTCGGCTGGCGGGCGATCTTCCTGACGCTCGGAGTCCTGGCCACGGCAGCTACCCTCAACGCATGGCCGAAATGGCACGAAACCCGCCCCTCGAATGGCGATACCAGGCGAATGGCGCTTCGACCCATTCTCTCCAGTCTTGCCTTCTGGACCTACACGCTTGCATTCAGTGCCGCCATGGGCGCCTTCTTCGTGTTCTTTTCGACTGCGCCACGGGTGCTCATGGATCGCGCCGGCTTTTCACAGTTCGGCTTCAGTCTAGCCTTCGCCACCGCGGCGCTGGTGATGATCGTCACCACCCGTTTCGCCAGAAGGTTCATTGCAAGCTGGGGCATCGCCGGCAGTGCCATCAGGGGCATGGCGATGCTGCTGTTCGGCGCGGCGCTATTGGCAGTGGGGCAACTGTTCGCACAGCCCTCCTTCGCGACATTTATCTTGCCGATGTGGGTCGTTGCCGTGGGTATCGTCTTCATTGTCTCAGTCACCGCAAACGGTGCACTCGAGGCGTTTGGCGATGTCGCGGGAACCGCAGTCGCACTCTACTTCTGCATCCAGAGCCTTGTCGTCGGCATCTTCGGCACGTTGTTCGTCGTCCTGCTCGGCGGAGACACGGCGTGGCCGCTGGTCGCCTACTGTTCGGTCATGGCGACGCTCACACTAAGCGCACTGAGGCATTTGCAGAAACGCCAAACCGAATAGACTGGACAGATGAGAAGCCTGGGCGGTTGGCGCAGGCTTCTCATCGTTGTCAGCGCGACGCCGCACACACCTCCCGCACACAGTCGCGCAACCAGCGTTGCGCCGGATCGGCATCGAGGCGCGGATGCCAGAGCATGGAGATAGTGACTTCCGCGGTGGCAACCGGCAGGGGAAAACTGCGCATGCCGGCGCGTGCGCCCTCGGTATGCCGCTCCGGAACGCTGGCGATCAGGTCTGATGTGCGGGCCATGGCAAGGGCTGCCGAGAAACCGGAAACCATGCACACGACGGTCCGCCGCAGCCCGAGCCGGTTCAAAGCCTCGTCGATCGGCCCTTTCTCGCGGCCACGCCGTGAAACGCTGATGTGTCGGCCTGCGGCATAGCGCTCAGGCGTCACCGCGCCCTCGGTCAAGGGATGGCCCGTTCGCACGGCGCCGATGAAGCGGTCGCGAAGCAGCGCCTGGATGCGCACCTCCGGGCCGGTCTCGCCAGCGACGCCTATGTCCAGATCGATCGCCGCGTCGCGCAGCGACATGACGTCCCGGTCGGACTTCGGTGCAAAGCGCAGCCGCACGCCGGGCGCATCGGCCTGGATACGGGCAACGAGACGAGGTGCGAACTCTTCGACGAAGCTCTCATTGGTGCGCAGCGTGAAGACCCTGTCCAGGTTCGGGAGATCGAGCAAGGTGGCAGGGCGCAGGATCGCCTCCGCATCCTGGACGACAGGGCCTACCTGCTGTCGCAGTTCTTCCGCACGCGGCGTAGCCACAAGGCCTCGACCGGCGCGAACCAGCAGCGGATCGCCCGTCGCCTGGCGCAGTCGCGCCAGCGTGCGGCTCATCGCCGAAGGGCTGAGGCGTAGGCGGCTGGCGGCGCGCGCCACGCTGCCTTCGGTCAGCAGGACGTCGAGAGCGAACAGTAAGTTGAGATCGGGTGATGTCATCGGCAGATCATGACATGATATGGCGCCAAACGCACGAATAAGATGCAAATGCTGCGCCTTCCGCCACATTGGCCAAGGAACTAGATCTCCAGCAGTTCCGGTTGTGGGACTGATGGAAGGAGATCGCCGTGGCAATCGCTGAGCAAAATCCGGACGCGCTGACATCGGCGCCACCACGGATGCAATCCGCCGGCTGGGCGTTGGCAAGCCTGTCGCTCGCCACACTGCTGTCGTCGCTGGGAACCAGCATTGCCAGCGTCGGGCTGCCGTCGCTGATGCAGAATTTCGGCGCGACGTTCCAGGCCGTGCAATGGGTTGTTCTGGCCTATCTCCTCGCCATCACCACACTGATCGTCAGCGCCGGCCGGCTGGCCGACATGTTCGGGCGCCGACCGTTGCTGCTTGGGGGCATCGCGCTGTTCACGTCCGCATCGGTGCTCTGCGGCCTGGCGCCGACACTCTGGCTGCTGATTGCCGCACGCGCCGTGCAGGGACTTGGCGCAGCGCTGATGATGGCGCTGACGCTGGCCTTCGTCGCCGAAACCGTGACCAAAGACAGAATCGGCGGCGCCATGGGCCTGCTCGGCGCCATGTCCGCGATCGGCACGACACTTGGCCCCTCGCTCGGCGGCCTTTTGATCACCGGCTTCGGCTGGCGGGCGATCTTCCTCGTCAATGTCCCGCTGGGAGTGCTCACCTTCGCTCTTGCCTGGCGTGCCCTGCCGGCACGCAATAAAACCGCGCGGCTCGACCGAGGCACGTTCGATGTCGTGGGCACCGCCCTGCTGGCCCTGACGTTGGCCGCCTATGCGCTGGCGATGACGCTGGGCAGAGGCAATTTCGGCACGCTCAACATCGGCCTGCTGATCGCCGCAGGCACCGGCGTTTTTCTTTTCGCCGCCGCGCAGGCGAGAGTGAAAAACCCCTTGATCCGGCTTGCCAGCTTCCGCGATCTCCAGCTGAGTGCCAGTCTCGCCATGAGCCTCGTCGTCGCCACGGTGATGATGGCGACGCTGGTTGTGGCTCCGTTCTACCTGTCGCGCGGGCTCGGGCTGGATGCTGCAATGGTGGGTGTGGTGCTGTCGACCGGCCCGCTCGTCTCGACCTTGTCGGCGCTGGTGGCCGGACGCCTGACCGACCGCTTCGGCGCTCATAGGATGATGGTCGCAGGCCTGCTCAGCCTCACGACAGGCACGTTCCTGCTGTCGCTCGCCGTGACCAGATTCGGCATTGCCGGCTATGTCGTTGCGATCACCGTCACCTGCATCGGCTACGCGCTGTTCCAGACGTCGAACAATGCAGCCGTCATGACCGGCGTTGACGCGGGTCAGCGCGGCGTCGTCTCCGGTCTGCTCAACCTTTCGCGCAATCTCGGGCTCATCACCGGCGCCTCGTTGATGGGCGCCATATTCGCCGTCGCATCGGCCGAAGGGCACGAAGGCATTGGTCTTCTGAGTTCCGAGGCCGCCGCCCGGGGAATGCAGGTCACCTTTCAGACGGCGACGGTGCTGGCGCTGGCTGCGCTGTTCCTCGCACTGCTCTCGGCCCGCGCCACAGGCCGCGCAGAATCCAGGGCTTCGTGACGCGCACACCGCTCAGAGAGTAGAATTCCAAACAGGCTCAGGCACCTGCCCGCTTGCGGCGTTCATAGAGCATGACCAGCGTTTCCGCCGTCAAGGCAGGCTTTTCCTCGCCTTCGATCTCGACCGTGTTGGCCGCCTTCATCAGATACTGGCCCGGGCCCCTGTCCTCCATGGACAGCAGCGTGATGCGCAGTCTGATGCGGGCGCCGACCCTGACCGGCGCCAGGAAGCGTACTTTGTCGAAGCCATAATTGAAGGCGGCCTGCGTATTCTCGGGCACGATGCCCATGCCGAGCGCCAGCGCGCCGATGATCGACAGCGTCAGATAGCCATGCGCGATCGTCGTGCGGAACGGGCTTTGCCGCCGCGCCCTTTCAGGGTCGACATGAATCCATTGATGGTCGCCGGTGCATTCAGCGAACTGATCGATGCGGTTCTGGTCGACCGTCGTCCACTCCGACACGCCGAGTTCCAGCCCGGCCATCGTCCTCAACTGCTCGTAGGTAGGCGGCGTTTTAGGCCGTATTTCGTTCATTCCTGGTTTCCCGATCGCTTCCAGAGCCTCCGGACCACGAACTGACGGCCTCTGTCAATTCGCTCTACACGAATCCGTTCCGTCGATTTCGGCCGCAATCGTGCCACGCCGCCGGCGCAGTCGCAGGCCAACTCGGGCTTTCCGGTCTTCAGGGCGGCCGGCAGCCATGAACCGGTCCCGGCCACATCCGCTACTTCTTCTCGTAGCCGGCGCGGATTTCCTCCATCGCCTCCTTGATGCGGGTGCGCAGGATGTCGACCGATTCGGCACCGGATTTCTTGACCAGTTCAGCCACTTCGCCGGCATTTTTCAACGCGGCCTCGAAGGACTTTCTGGCAAACTCCGTCTGTTTGGCCATCAGTTCCTGCGGATTGCCCGGCGCCCTGTAGCTTTGCGCCATATCGGTGACCTCGCGCAGCGTATCCTGCAGCATCTCGCGCTGCCGGGACAACAGCGAGGTGGCGCCGGCGGCACCGGCTCGTGCCGATTTCTCCAGCGCTTCGAGGTTCTTGCGATGATGGGCGAGGATCGCCTCGACATCGACATTCGGCACCTTCAGGTCGCGGCCGAACCTGCCGAACATGTCCATGAAGGAATCGGATTCCGGTTGTTTTGCCATGCTTGTTTGCTCCCCTTTGCCGCGGATGCGGGCACCCTCGGATGGAGAATAACACTCGCGTGCCGTGAGTCCATTCGGACGCGGAGGAATGAGCGCCAGTCTGGCCGCGCATCAATTCACGAGGAACAGCCGCTCGGCCACATAGAGCACGACACCGGCGAGGCCGCCGATGATCATGCCGTTGAAGCGGATGTACTGCAGGTCCCGGCCGATGTTCATCTCGATCAGCCGCGTCAGTTGCGCGAGGTCCCAGCGTTTGACCTGGTCGGCGATGAATGTCGACACGCCGGCCTTCTGGCTCTCCACGAACGACGCCAGCGCCACCACGAACCCCTGGTTCATGTCGGCCCGGATCTGCGCATCGCCGGCAAGATGCCGGCCGACCTCGACGAACATGTTGGCGAGGTGCGCACGGATGACCGAATTCGGCGCCTTGGCATCCTGCTCGATGAACTGGCTGAGGCTTGCCCACATGTCGCCGGCCAATCCCTTGACCTCCGGCCGGCCCAGGAAGTCGCGCTTCAGCTTTTCGGCCCGTTTGGCGTATTGTTTCGATGTCCTCAGCTTATCGATGAAGCCTTGGGCGAAGCTGTCGAATTCGGCGCGCAGCGGGTGGTCGGGATCGGCCCTCACTTCGTCGAGCAGCGAGCCCGCCGAGGCGACGATCTTCTTCAGGAGATAGGCGTCGGCGCGGAACAGGTTGAACAGCGACGGCAGTTCCTCGCGGATTTTTTCGCGCATCGTTGCCAGCGCTTTTTCGTCATTGAGGAACCGCCCGATCACCTTGGTGAATTCGTCGAACAATTTCTGATGGCGGCGATCATCGGTAAGCGCCGAGAGCAGTTCGGCGGCCAGCGGCGCCAGCGGCACCTTTTCGATCTGTTCGAGCATGCGGCTGGTGACGAAGCCGCGCAGGCCGGATTGCTCTATCGCCGCAAGCGTCTGCGGCACCAGCCGCACGATGAAGCGCGACAGGCCGGCGGCGCGCTCCGTATCGGCCAGCCAATCGGCGACCAGCGCCGAAAAATCGACCTCGGCAAGCTTTTCACGCACCGGTTCGGGCGCCAGAAAGTTGACCTCGATGAAGCGGCCGAGATTGTCGGCGATGCGGTTCTGGTTCTCGGGGATAATGGCGGTGTGCGGGATCGGCAGCCCCAGCGGCCTTCGAAACAGCGCCACCACCGCGTACCAGTCGGCGAGGCCGCCGATGGTCGCCGCCTCGGCAAAGGCAGCGACGAAGCCGAGCCACGCATGGATGTGCTCGAACGATTTGGCGAGCGCAAACACCAGTACGCAAAGCGCCAGCGCGGCCGCCGCGAGGAATTTCGTCCGCCGCAACGCGGAAAGCTTCGCATCCGCTTCGGCATCGAAACGGACCGGCGTCAAGGGCGAAGCCGATTGTGACATGGGTGAGCCGCTCCTCGTCGATCTCAGCCTATCTAGTGTTCCGACGGCCGAAATACCCGCGACAGCCGGTTTCGCCCGGCATCTTGCCCGGCTGCGCACACAAAGTTGAGGAGAAAATTCATCTATCGCGCCAAGCTAGTCTGGAATTATTCCAAGGTATAGGCCATATTCCGCCTGGGCCAATGTGGCGAATCCGGAATTTCGGGTCAAAGCCGCATCAGCAAAATTTCCAGATCTGGCGTGGGTTGCACCGCCCCAGTGCCTTGTGAGGACAATATGCGGCTTACGCGCCAGACCAACTATGCCATGCGCATCTTGATGTATTGCGCGGCAAATGACGACCGATTGAGCCGTATTCCCGAGATCGCGGCCGCCTATTCTGTGTCGGAGCTTTTCCTGTTCAAGATCCTGCAGCCGCTGGTCGAGCACGGCCTCGTCCAGACCGTGCGTGGCAGGAATGGCGGCGTCAAGCTTGGCCGGGCGGCCGAAGCCATCAGCCTGTTCGATGTCGTGCGCGTGACGGAAGAGAGCTTCGCCATGGCCGAATGCTTCGAGAACGATGCCGCCGAATGCCCGCTCGTCGACAGCTGCGCGCTGAACTCGGCGCTGCGCGAGGCCCTGAATGCGTTTTTCGCAGTGCTCGCCCGCTATACGATCGCCGATCTGGTAGCGGCGCGGCCGAATGTACGC
>NZ_RZPB01000029.1:0-19051 GCF_003998535.1 Mesorhizobium sp. M7A.F.Ca.AU.002.02.1.1
TGCATGTCTTGACCGCCATGCAGCTTGTCGGTGAGGCCAGCGGCATCCAGGTGCCGGGCGCAAAACTGGGCGGCATCTTCAATATGGGCGGTGCGGCGGTCGCCAACTACGTTTCCATTCTCGACCGGATCAGATAAACCGCCCGCATTTGCGGGAGGTGACATGACAAATCCGGTTCTGATCGAAGTCTTGCGCGGCGCGATCGTCGAGAGCGCGCATCGCGGCTCAGTCGCGGTCTTCGATGGCGACGGCAAGCCCGTGTGGGAGATCGGCGATACGGCCAAGCCGGTGTTTCCGCGCTCGGCGGTCAAGGCGATCCAGGCCTTGCCGTTGGTCGAAAGCGGGGCGGCGGATGCCTATGGTTTCGGCAACCGCGAACTGGCGCTCGCCTGCGCCTCCCACTCGGGCGAGCCGGCACATGTCGACCTTGCGCGATCCATGCTGGCCAAGGCTGGGCTGGACGGATCGGCGCTCGAATGCGGCACGCATTGGCCATCCAATCATGACGCCGAGATTGCGCTCGCCCGCGCCGGCGGCTCGCCGAACGCCTTGCACAACAATTGTTCCGGCAAACATTCCGGCTTCCTCTGCACCTGCGTCCACGCCGGCATTGCGCATCGCGGCTATGTCAAGCCGGGACACGGCCTGCAGGACATGGTGCGCGACGCCATGCAGTCGGTGACGGGCGCTGTCCATGGTGAGGACCAGCGTGCCATCGACGGCTGTTCGATCCCGACCTACGCGGTGCCGCTCAGGAGCTTCGCGCTCGGCTTTGCCCGCATGGCCACGACATCAGGTTTTGGCCCAGAGCGAGCCAAGGCTGCAAAGCGGCTGCTTTCCGCCTGCATGGCCGAGCCCTTCTTCGTTTCCGGCAGCGGCCGCGAAGACGTCGCGTTGATGGAGGCCGCACCAGGGCGGATTTTCACGAAGGGCGGCGCCGAAGGCGTCCATTGTGCCGCAATTCCGGAACTTGGCCTCGGCATCGCACTCAAATGCGATGATGGCGCCGGCCGCGCCGGCGAAGCCATGGTTGCCGCCGTCCTTGCCAAACTGTTGCGTGCCGACGAGGCCTTGGCGGCGAAGCTGCTCGAATTGGCAAACACGCCCATCGAAAATCGCAACGGTGCCAAAGTCGGAGCGCTGAGGCCGACGGCAACTCTCAAGTGACGTGATTGCGCTCGACGGTCAGATGCGCGTAGCCGCTACCGTTTGACGAGGCGAGATCGCCTGTCGCGGGCTCCGCCCAGCGCTGGCCGACAACCGCACCGTTCAGCGCGCCGTCGATGACATTGTCTGAAATGACGGCCGTACCGGCGCCCTCGACCACGGATACGACGATCCCGGTTCCTGCCTTGCGGATGATGTTGCCGGTGGCGACGACATTGCGCAGGTACGGGCCCCAGCCGATCTGCATGCCATAGAGTGGCGCGTTCTCGATGACATTGTTGGAAACGGTGGTGTCGGCCTCAACGCCGATGCCGACGCCAAATCCCGGCGAGTCGGCGGGGTAGGGGCCGCTGGTCGACAGATTGCGCACGATGTTGCCGGAACAGACGCCCATGCGGCCGCCTTCGTTGAAATTGACGATCGAGATGCCGTTGGCGGCGCCGTCGACGATGTTGTTGCTGATGATGGCGCCTTCGAACGAGAACTCGGAATAGATCGCCGTTTCGCCAGAGCGCGAGCAGGTGTTGCCCGATATCTGCAGGTTGCTGGCGCTGTTGGCGCGGATGGCCGAGAAGGCGCAGTCCGAGACGATGTTGCCCGAGATGACGACATTGCCGGCGCGAAAGGCATTGATGCCGTTGCCGTTCTGCCCGGTTCCGCCGCTGCGTGCCTGGATCCCTTGGACGCGGTTGCCGGTGACCATGGTGCCGTCTTCGGCCACCTGCCAGCGGTGTACGAGGATGCCGCCATTGGCGCAGTCGGAAACGGTGTTGCCCGTGATGGCCAGCCCGCCGGCTTCGACCGAATAGATGCCGGCATCGGCGGCGCCCGATATCTCACAGCGCTCGATCCGGCCGATCGCGTGTTCCAGCGCCAGCCCGTTCTTGCCGCTGCCGGTGATCTGGCAATTGTCGATGGCGAGGTGCGCGACACGGCGAAGATCGAGCAGCCCTTGCGTGTAATCGCCCATCGCACGGTTCGCACCATCGAAGACCAGTCCGCTAAGTTCGATATGGTCGGCCTGTTCGGCCATAAACAGGTGGCCGTCACCGCCGTAAACGATGCGCGTCGCGCCCGGCACGCCGGAAAGACGTACGCGGCCGGGCAGCGAAAGATTGGAGACGACATAGGTGCCGGGCGGCAGGAACACCGGCATGTCGCGGCTGTTTGCGTCACGCAGCAGTTTGGCGAAGGCCTTGCTCTGATCGTCTGATGTGCCGGGCTGCACGCCGAGTTCGGTGGCATTGATCGAGCCGCGCATCGAGGCTTTCTCGATGCCGCTCAAGCTTGCGGCTACCGCCTTGCCGAGCGCAAGGCCCATGACGGCAAAGCCGGCGGTTCCAGTCAGCAGCGTTCGTCTGTTCAACATCGGCACAGAATCCCAGCGTTCAACCTTGGCGTCGCAGGAATCGTGCCAGACGGTTTGCCTCTCCTCTGGACGGAAACGACAATGGCTTGTCGAGCAGCCTCTGCGGGCCTAAGTTCAGGAAATGAGCAGAGCTTTCACCCGCGAGGAAGACAGCGAAAATGCCATCGCCGGTGTCGGTGAGCGGCCGGTCAGCCAGCATCGCAATCTGGTGACGGAACGCGGCCTGGCGCAGATCGAGGAAAATCTGGCCGATCTGCGCGACATACTGGCGAAGGCCGAACGCAAAGCCGACCGCGAGCGCATAGCGGTCGTGTCGCGCGATCTGCGTTACTGGACCGCCCGGCGCGAAAGCGCCGAACTCTCGGTGCCGGAGCCGGGCAGTGACGTTGTGCGCTTCGGCATGGGCGTCACGATCGAGAGCGATGACGGCAAGAAGGTGCATTGGAAGATCGTCGGCGAGGACGAGGCTGATCCCACCAAGGGCAGCATTTCGCATGTTTCGCCAATGGCTGTCGCCCTGTTCGGCAAGAAGATCGGCGACTTGGCCAGCGTCAACGGCAAGGAATGGGAAATCGTCAAGCTCTCCGAGAGCTAGGACGTCTCAAATCCGCCGCACTGATTGGCGCGTCATTTGGCGAGTTTCTGAAGCCCGACCCGATATTTGTCCATGACCTCGCGCGCGGCCTTCATCTGCCGTTCGAACCTGTCGGCCACCGGTCTTAAAATGATGCCGTGATCAGTTTCGATGATCTGGAGCTGATCGCCCGATTGCAGATTCAAGCTGTCCAGCATTCCCGTGGCAAGATCAGGGCATCTGATCCGTCGTCGAGCTTGTGGATGGTCGTCTTCACGGTTACCGCACCTTGGTTGCAGTGTCAGTCTAGCACAACCTTTTCAGAGATGCAGCAGTCCTAGTCCGTGGCCAGCAGGCGGTCCAGCAGGCGATCCGCTGCCTCTGGAATGACTGTGCCCGGCGGGAAGATTTCCGCAGCGCCGGCTTGCCGCACCGCGTCATAGTCCTGCGGTGGGATGACGCCGCCGGCGACGATCAGCATGTCGCCGCGGCCGAGCTTTTTAAGCGCGTCGCGCAGTTCCGGGATCAGCGTCAAATGTCCCGCCGCCAGCGACGAGGCGCCGACGATGTGGACGTCCTGTGCGACCGCCAGCCTGGCGATCTCATCCGGTGTCTGGAACATCGCGCCGACGGTGACGTCGAAGCCGAGATCGGCGAAGGCCGTAGCGATGACCTTCTGGCCACGGTCGTGGCCGTCCTGGCCCATCTTGGCGACGAGAATGCGCGGCTTGCCGCCGGTCTTCTTCTCGAAGGCGTCAAGCTTGTCCTGCAGCCCGTCGACCACGGGATGATCGCCAAGCGCCTTGCGATAGATGCCGGAAATGGTCTGCACCGTAGCGACGTGGCGCCCAAACGCCCTTTCCAACGCGAATGAAATCTCGCCGACCGTTGCATTGGCGCGCGCGGCTCGGATGGCGAATTCCAGCAGGTTTTCATTGCCTTGCGCGGCACGGGTCAGCGCATCGAGTGCGCTTTCGACGGCGGCGACATCGCGCGTGCCCTTCAGCCGTTGCAGCTTCGACAATTGCCGGGCCCTGACCTCGGCATTGTCGATCTTCAGCACGTCGACCTCGATGTCGGTCTCGGGCCGATGGGCGTTGACGCCGACCAGCATCTGCTCGCCGGAATCGATCCGCGCCTGCGTGCGCGCGGCAGCTTCCTCGATGCGCAGCTTGGGAATGCCCTGTTCGGTCGCCGCCGCCATGCCGCCGAGCGCCTCGACCTCCTCGATATGAGCAAGCGCGCGCGCCGCCAGATCATGCGTCAGCCGTTCAAGATAGGCCGAACCGCCCCACGGGTCGATGATGCGCGTGGTGCCGGATTCCTTTTGCAGGATGAGCTGGGTGTTGCGGGCGATCCGCGCCGAATGGTCGGTCGGCAGCGCCATCGCCTCGTCGAAGGAATTGGTGTGCAGCGATTGGGTGTGGCCCTGCGTTGCAGCCATTGCCTCGATCATGGTGCGGACAATGTTGTTGTAGGGATCCTGCGCCGTCAGCGACCAGCCAGAAGTCTGGCAATGGGTGCGCAGCGACAACGAGCGCTCGTCCTTGGGCGAAAAATTCTTCTGCATCAGGGTCGCCCACAACAGGCGCGCGGCCCGCAGCTTGGCGACTTCCATGAAGAAATTCATGCCGATGGCCCAGAAGAAGGACAGGCGCGGCGCAAAGCGGTCAATGTCGAGGCCCGCCGCGACGCCGGCGCGGGCATACTCGATGCCATCGGCGATCGTATAGGCGAGTTCAAGGTCGGCCGTCGCGCCGGCCTCCTGCATGTGATAGCCGGAGATCGATATCGAATTGAACTTCGGCATGTTCTTCGATGTGTACGAGAAGATGTCCGACACGATCCGCATCGAGGGTTTCGGCGGATAGATGTAGGTGTTGCGGACCATGAACTCTTTCAGAATGTCGTTCTGAATGGTGCCGGCGAGATCTTTCTGCGCAACGCCCTGTTCTTCCGCCGCGACAATGTAGAGCGCCATGATCGGCAGCACCGCGCCGTTCATCGTCATCGATACCGTCATCTCGCCGAGCGGAATGCCGTCGAAGAGCTGCCGCATGTCGAGAATGGAATCGATGGCGACGCCAGCCATGCCGACATCGCCGGCAACGCGCGGATGATCGCTGTCATAGCCGCGATGCGTGGCGAGATCGAAGGCGACCGACAGGCCCTTCTGGCCGGCGGCAAGGTTGCGTCGGTAAAATGCATTGGATTCTTCGGCCGTCGAGAAGCCGGCATATTGCCGGATGGTCCAGGGCTGCTGGACATACATGGTCGGGTAGGGGCCGCGCACGAAGGGCGGCAGGCCGGGATAGGTGTCGAGATGCGGCAACCCCTTGAGGTCGCTTTGATTGTACAGATGCTTGGCGACGAGCCCTTCCGGCGTGGTCCGCTGGCCTTTGACCTCGACGGGAGCGCGGCGTGGCGGGACCCAGCCGATCTGGCCGAAGTCCGGGATCAAGAGCCGGCTCCGATCGATTGGTCGATGCGGACTGGAAACAGCGCCTCGCAGACGGCAACGCCTTCGGTGAAGGCCGGCCGCCGTTCCGCCGCCAGCGTCTCGACCGGACGTTCGTCTTTCGATGGATAGAGCGTGGTGCCGATGATGGCCCGTTGGCCTGTGCGGTAGGCTGCATTGCGCTGCTCCGCAGCTGCGTGGACGCGCTTCTGGATGCGTCCGTCCTGAAGGCTGGACAGGACACCGCCCTCGGCTTCGATCGTCTGCAATTCCGTCCACGCCAACTCGCACAACTCCGCGGTCAACGCCTCGACGGCGCCGGAACCATAGGCGGGATCGGTGACATGATCGATATGGCTTTCATTGGCCATGATCAGCTGCGTGTTGCGGGCAACACGACGGGCAAAACCCGCCGGCAGACCATGCGCGATCGTGTGCGGCAGGATGGAGATCGAATCGGCGCCGCCGCACGCCGCGGCAAAGCATGCAATGGTGGTGCGCAGGATGTTGGTCTCCGGATCCATCGCCGTCATCATGCGAAACGACGTCTCGGCATGGATATTGGCGGTGGATGTCGGGATCGAACAAGCCTCCTGCACCCGCGCCCATAGCCTGCGCAGTGCTCGCATCTTGGCCGTCGACAGCAACTGGTCCTGGTCGACGCTGAGCGCAAAACCGATATGGGGTGCGGCATAGACAAGCGGCTGCCGCGCCGTCTCGAACATTCTGAGATAGGAGACAGCCGAAGCCAGCATGATGCCAAGTTCCTGCGCTTCCGTGGCGCCGGCATTGTGGAACACGCGCCCGTCAGCTTCCAGCAGCACGCCCGGAACGCCCATCGCGAAGAAGTGCGCCAGCGACTGTGGCATAGAGGCCTGCAGCGCCTCGATCGACATGCGCAGCCGACCGGTTCCCGCGAAGATCGCCGCTGGATCGATGCCGAAGGAGAGGTTGAGCTTTGCCGGGTCCGATCGCCGCTTGCTCAGGAACGCGACCAGCCAGTCGGCCACGGCGCGGCTCCAGGGATGGGCGTCGATGCGAACCTGGATGCGGTTGAGCGGTATGCCGTCCAGCACCGCCTCCAGCGCCTCCGCCGTTCTCGGCAAGCCGTAGCCGAACGCGTTGGGCGCCCCTTCGAAGACCAGCGACAATCCCGTGGCACCCTGTGCAACATCCTCCAGCGCTTGGCTTCTGGCACGGTCGATGTCCGGATCGTCGATGCGCTGGCTGACGATCCATGGCGATTTCGGGTTTGTACGCACGATCGGTTCCGCCGCGGTGCTGCGGTCGTAGAGCGGTTCGATACGGATGTTGTCATCGCTGTGCGAGACCAGCTTTTCCTCGAAGGAAGCGCCTGCCAATGCCTTTTCCGCCAAGGCGAGCCATCGCTGACGCTCGGCGTTCTCGGGTTCCACGTCCTGGATCAAGGCTCCGGCGCCCATCCGTCCTCCTCGTTTCATGCGGCCGCACCAGCCGGGAGCGGTTCAGTCTACGGTCCCCGGTCCGATATCGCAATGCAATGCGCTTTCAGAGACCGGATTCGATCCATCAGATATAGGTCAGTCCGCGTGGACGACGATTGCCAAACAGCGGCAAAATCCGCAAGCTCCAAAAACCCGATCTGAACGAATGGGGCCGATTTGGGCGAATGGCCCGGATTTGGACGAATGGCCCCGATTTGGACGAATGGCATTGTCGCTGTGCAATGGCCTCACTATACCTGCGGCAAGGCCACTGGCTTTAGACACATCAGTTTGCGGAGACCGGACATATGGCTGACGAGACCAGTATTTTCATCGGCGCCAGCCGAAAGCCCGACGACAGCTATCAGCGTGCCGAGCAGTTGTTGCTGCGATATGGGAATCGTCACGGCCTGGTGACCGGCGCCACCGGCACCGGCAAGACCGTCACCTTGCAGATCCTGGCCGAAGGATTTTCCAACGCCGGCGTGCCGGTGTTCTGCGCGGACATCAAGGGTGATCTGTCGGGCATCGCGATGATGGGCACGGCACAGGATTTCCTCGTCAAGCGGGCCGAACAGGTCAAGCTCGATCCGTATGACTTCCAGGAATTTCCCGTTATCTTCTGGGACTTGTTCGGCGAGCAGGGTCATCCGATCCGCGCCACGGTCTCGGAAATGGGGCCGTTGTTGCTGTCGCGCCTGATGAACCTGACCGAGGCGCAGGAAGGCATCATGAACATCGCCTTCCGCCTGGCGGACGAGGAAGGCTTGCTGCTGCTCGACATGAAGGATCTGCAGGCGCTGCTCGCCAACATCGCCGAGCGCGCCGACGAGATCGGCTCGCGCTATGGCAACGTGACGAAGCCATCGGTCGGGGCTATCCAGCGCACGCTGCTGGTCCTCGAACAGCAGGGGGCCGCAAACTTCTTCGGCGAACCGGCACTGCGTATCGCCGATATCATGCGCACCACCCGCGACGGACGCGGCGCCATCAGCGTGCTTGCCGCCGACAAGCTGATGATGAATCCGCGGCTCTACGCGACCTTCCTGCTATGGCTGATGTCGGAGCTGTTCGAGGTGCTGCCGGAAGTCGGCGACCCCGACAAGCCGAAGCTGGTGTTCTTCTTCGACGAGGCCCATCTTCTGTTCGACGAAGCACCCAAGGTGCTCATCGATCGCGTCGAACAGGTCGTCCGACTGATCCGCTCGAAAGGCGTCGGCGTCTATTTCGTCACCCAGAACCCTTTGGATATCCCTGAAAAAGTCCTGGCCCAGCTCGGCAATCGCGTCCAGCACGCGCTGCGCGCCTATACACCGCGCGAGCAGCAGGCAGTCCGGACGGCGGCCGAAACGTTCCGGCCAAATCCCGATTTCGACTGCATGACCGCCATTACACAGCTTGCCACTGGCGAGGCGCTGGTCTCGACGTTGGAAGCCAAGGGTGTTCCGTCCATGGTGCAGCGGACACTGATCCGCCCGCCATCCTCGCGGCTTGGGCCCATAACGGCCGCTGAGCGGCAAAAGCTGATCCAGGAAAGCCCGGTCGCCGGCCAGTACGATCAGGCCGTCGATCGCGAATCGGCTTTCGAAATGCTGCAGAAAAAGGCCAAGGACGCGCAGGATGCCGAAGAGCAGGCCCAGCAGGCCGGCAGCGGCGGCTCGCGCTGGACCATTCCGGGCTTCGGCAATGACGATCCCGCGCCGCAATCCGGTGGCAGGCGCACATCTGCACCGCGCCCGTCCAACCGCCAGACGGTCGCAGAGGCGGCGATCAAGTCGGTGGTGCGCTCGGTCGGCTCCTCGGTCGGTCGGGCAATCGTGCGCGGCATTCTGGGGAGCTTGTCGCGCGGGCGGTGACTGGAGGCAGCGGGCGCCGCTGCCTAGTCAGCTCAGAAAATCGAATTCGTGATCGCCTTGACCGGTCCAAGCAGCACCGAACCGTCCGGCACGCCGGCATCGATCGGGATCGCCTGTCGGTTGGCCGTCGCCACCATGGGTTGGCTGGCGTCGCTGGTCACGATGACCGGCGTCTTCGAGGGCACGCGATCATAGAGGTCGATAATGTCCTGGTTCATCAGACGCACGCAGCCTGACGACACCGACTTGCCGATCGAGCGCCACTCCGGCGAGCCGTGCAGACGGTAGAGCGTGTCGACATTGCCCTGGAACAGATAGAGCGCGCGTGCACCGAGCGGATTCTTCAGGCCGCCGGGCATGCCGCCATTGTCGGCGCTGTAGGGTTTCAGTTCCGGCTGGCGGGCTATCATTTCGTCCGGCGGCGTCCATTTTGGCCATTTCTGCTTCCACTGAACGACGGCGTCGCCGGACCATTCGAAGCCGGCGCGGCCAAGGCCGACACCGTAGCGTATCGCCTGACCGCCTGGACGAACCAGATAAAGGAAGTGGCCGGTCGTATCGACGACTATGGTTCCCGGCTTCTGTCCCGTCGGGTCGGGAACGATCTGACGCAGGAATTGCGGATCGATCTTGTCGACTGGGATGGCCGGCAAATCGAAGCCGCCGTCGCTGACTGCTGCATACATCGTCACATAGTCCGCCAGAGGCGGCTCGACATAGGTTGGTGGCGGCGGCTCGACCGGACCCGGCCCGGTGGTGGCGCATGCGGAAACCGCGATCGAAGCGGCGCCCAGGGCTGCGGCATTGAGAAAGCCGCGACGGCTCAGGCGAAAAGATTCGATTTCGGTTATGGACATGGTTGCCTTCTTTAAGTCTCAAATCGCAACAAAGCGTGAATTCGCCGACAGTTACGCGGGTGCCTGACAACACCTGGGGCGATAGGCGGTTCCGATTCTGGCCCGAACGTGGGCAAAGAAAGGCGAAGCTGTGACCAGGCTGCTACTGTGGCGCCAGAGACACAGGTCTCTTAGCTGCCGGGCACAAGGGCTTCGAGCGACGGCAGGATCAGGGCCGGTGGGAAGTCCCGGTATTCTTCGGGCTGGTTGGAGCGGTTGATCCACACCGTGCGAAAGCCGAATTTGGTGGCGCCTGCAATGTCCCAGCGATTGGACGACTGGAAGGAAACCGCGCCGGGGTAGAGGCGCCGGCCGGTGGCGACCATGTCGTAGACCGCGGGATCGGTCTTGAAGCGCCGCACCGTATCGACGGAATAGATATCGTCCAGAACCTGGTCGAGCGCGGCGGATTTGACCGCCGCCTGCAGCATTTCGGGCGAGCCGTTGGACAGGATCGCCAGCCTCGCTCCCGAAGCCTTGAGCGCCTTGAGCACGGCCGGCACTTCCGGATAGCAATCGAGCCGCCAATAGGCATCCAGCAATATCGCCTTGAGACCGGGGTCGGCCGAGGGAACCTTGCGCAAGGCGAAATCGAGCGCCTGTTCGGTCAGTTGCCAGAAATCGGCATAGGCGCCCATCAGCGTGCGCACCCAGGAATATTCGAGCTGTTTGGCGCGCCAGATCTCGGACAGCAATTGGCCGTCCGGCCCGATCCGGTCGGCATGACGGCGTACGGCGGCATGCACGTCGAACAGCGTGCCATAGGCGTCGAAGACATAGGCGGCGTATTGCATGACAGCAGTTTTGAGGGCAGGCGCGACAAGGTGCAAGCTTTGATTGCATTGCGCCCCGGCACTGGCCTCAACAAAACTCCATGATGCCGGTTGACGGCGCCCGCCAAAGCATCTTCCAATGGCTGTCACACGAGACCGATTGAGACGGGACGAGATGATGACACTGGCGGCTGCGGCGCAATCCACGACATGGACTTTCGTCGATGGTGATTGGCACGAAGGCAACGTCGCCATTCTGGGGCCGCGCAGCCACGCCATGTGGCTCGGCACCAGCGTTTTTGACGGCGGCCGCTGGTTCGAAGGCGTGGCGCCGGATCTCGACTTCCACGCAGCCAGGGTGAATTCCTCGGCGATTGCGCTCGGCCTGAAGCCGAACATGAGCGCCGACAAGATCGTCGGGCTGACATGGGATGGGTTGAAGAAGTTCGACGGCAAGACGGCGGTCTATATCAGGCCGATGTACTGGGCCGAGCATGGCGGCTATATGGGCGTGCCGGCCGATCCCGCCTCGACGCGCTTTTGCCTTTGCCTCTATGAATCACCGATGATTCCGGCGACTGGCTTTTCGGTGACCGTGTCGCCGTTCCGGCGTCCGACCATTGAAACCATGCCGACCAACGCCAAGGCCGGC
This sequence comes from Mesorhizobium sp. M7A.F.Ca.AU.002.02.1.1, assembly GCF_003998535.1. Classification (NCBI taxonomy): domain Bacteria; kingdom Pseudomonadati; phylum Pseudomonadota; class Alphaproteobacteria; order Hyphomicrobiales; family Phyllobacteriaceae; genus Mesorhizobium; species Mesorhizobium sp. M7A.F.Ca.AU.002.02.1.1. The sequence goes on from NZ_RZPB01000029.1 coordinate 11,209, forward strand.
TGCCTTTACCCCAACAACGGTAGGGCCATTCTCGAAGCCAAGATGCGCGGCTTCGACAACGCAATGGTGCTCGATATGCTGGGCAACGTCGCCGAGACCGGAACCTCGAACATCTTCCTGGTCAAGGATGGCCACGTCTTTACGCCTGCGCCGAACGGCACCTTCCTATCCGGCATCACCCGCTCGCGCACGATAGCGCTGCTCGGCGAATATGGCTTCAGGACCACGGAAAAGACGCTGTCGGTGCGCGATTTCCTCGAAGCAGACGAAATTTTTTCGACCGGGAACCATTCCAAGGTGGTGCCGATCACGCGCATCGAGGATCGCAATCTGCAACCCGGGCCGGTGGCCAAAAAAGCGCGCGAACTCTATTGGGATTGGGCGCATTCGACTTCTGCTGTTTGAGCGGATAAAAAGGCGATCGACGCTTCATCCGGAGTTGTCCCAACCCATTCCAGACCTATCTTACTCCGGTATCGACACCGGATTTTTCCACGAGGGAGTACTATCCATGGCCTTTGAATTGCCCGCTCTGCCTTACGACTATGAGGCCTTGCAGCCTTACATGTCGAAAGAGACGCTGGAATATCACCACGACAAGCACCACAAGGCGTATGTCGATAACGGCAACAAACTCGCCGCCGAGGCCGGCTTGGGCGATCTGTCGGTCGAAGAGGTGGTCAAGCAGTCGTTCGGCAAGAATGCCGGCCTCTTCAACAATGCCGCCCAGCATTACAACCACATCCATTTCTGGAAGTGGATGAAGAAAGGCGGCGGCGGCAACAAGCTGCCGGGCGCCTTGCAGAAGGCAGTCGATAGCGATCTCGGCGGCTACGACAAGTTCAAGGCCGACTTCATTGCCGCTGGCACGACACAGTTCGGCTCCGGCTGGGCCTGGGTCTCGGTCAAGGATGGCAAGCTGGCGATCTCCAAGACACCGAACGGCGAAAACCCGCTCGTCCATGGCGCGTCGCCGATCCTCGGCGTCGATGTCTGGGAGCACTCCTACTACATCGACTACCGCAACGCCCGGCCGAAATATCTCGAGGCGTTCGTCGACAGCCTGATCAACTGGGACCATGTCCTGGAATTGTACGAAAAGGCGAAGTGATCGATTTCCAGAAGCCCCGGTATCACCCGGGGCTTTTCTTTTCTGCGTCCCGCAAGAGCAAAGGTCCGGCAAAAATCATCAGGGGGAAGGGAATTTTCCCTCTGTAACATCCGTTGACGTCCTGTCCCGAAATGCCTTCATCATGGAGCCAATTGAATGAGAAAGCTTGTTATCGCCATCTCTATGCTCGCACTCGCGGCTTCGGCGGCCTTTGCCGACCCGATCCTCGACCGGCAGGCACTGATGAAGGAACGTGGAAAGATCGTCGGCGGCCTGTCGAAAGTGGTCAAGGGCGAGGAGCCGTTTGATGCCGCCGCGGTGCTGACGGCGCTGCAGGCGCTGCATGCGAATGCCGAGAAAGTCGACGTCGACGCGCTGTTTCCGGCGGGCAGCGACACAGGCGGCGATACCACTGCGTCGCCGAAGATCTGGGAAGACATGGCCGGCTTCAAGGCCACCAACGCCAAATATGTCGCCGACGTCAAGGCAGCGGCCGCTGCCGCTCCTGCCGACGTCGATGCGTTGAAGGCGCAATTCGGCGCCATCGGCTCCGATTGCGGCACCTGCCACCAGACCTACCGGGTGAAAAAAGGCTGATAGCGGGCGATGCCCTGGCTAAAGAAACTCGTCGGCGCCATCGTCATCCTCGGCGGCGTCGGCGCGGTTGCCGGGTGGGTCGGGTCGGCGCCGGTGAGGCTCGACAGGGAGACCCTGGCCAAGCTCGGTCCTGGCGACGCAGCCAGGGGCAAGCGCATTTTTTTTGCCGGCGGTTGTACATCCTGCCATGCAAAGCCGGGCTCACAGGGCGATGCGCGGCTTCAACTCGCGGGCGGTCTCGAGCTCAAGACGCCGTTCGGAACCTTCGTGCCGCCCAACATTTCGCAAGACGCCAAGGACGGCATCGGCGCATGGTCGGTCGAGGACCTCGCCAATGCCATGCTGAAGGGCGTGTCGCCTTCGGGCCGACACTTCTATCCGGCGTTTCCCTATGCGTCCTACGCGCGCATGAATCCGGTCGACATTGGCGATCTCTATGCCTTCCTCAAGACGCTGCCGGCCGTCGCCGGCAAGGCGCCTGCAAATTCGCTCGGTTTTCCCTTCAACATTCGTCGCGGCATCGGCCTGTGGAAATTGCTCTATCTTAGCGACCAGCCTGTCGTTCCATTTCCCGCTGCCACGCCCGATCCGGTCATGGCCGGCCGCTATCTGGTCGAGGGGCCGGGTCATTGCGGCGAATGCCACACGCCGCGCGACCTCGCAGGTGGTACGAAAAAGAACGTGTGGCTGGCCGGTGCGGTGGCTGCCGAAGGCAGCGGCGTCGTGCCGAACATCACATCGGGCGAGGGCGGTATAGGCGATTGGTCGGAAGCCGACATCGCCAACTACCTCGAAACCGGCTTCACGCCCGATTTTGATTCCGTCGGCGGCGCCATGGTCGACGTGCAGCGAAACATGGCCGAGCTGGCGCCGCAGGACCGTGCTGCCATCGCCGCCTATCTCAAGGCGATACCCGCGCATCCAAACGGCTATCCGGCCCGCAAGAGGGCGAACTAGTCTAGATCGAGTCTGCGGATGACAGGTGGCGGTCACCGAGAAAATCGAAGCCCGTTTCGAAAAAATGGTTGTAGTTGCAGGTCAACTCTTCGCCAGGCGCGATGTCGCGCAGCGCAAAACTCTCCTCGGGTGAGGAGACGTCGCAATTAGGCTCGTCGGCATGGTTCATGTAGCGCGCGTCGTCGGCTTCGAAGACGATGTAGTTCGGATCGCGGCGGTCAGGATAGGAGTAGCGGTCGAGATAGCTCTTCACCGGGCCGGCCGCCCGCTCATAAGTCTCGACCTCGATGAGCCGATCGAACCTTGGGTCTAACTTCCAGATCAGAGTACCGCGAGGAATGTGGTTCTTGGCAAAGACGCCGATTCCCTGGATGGGTGATTTGTCGAGATAGACGTCGACGAGCAGCATAATGAACCTTTACGCGATTGGAGGCTGTCAGGCCGGGAAAAGCCGCGCACTGGGTAGCGCGCGGTCGTCGCAATTGCGAGTGAAAATGAGCGACGGGAGCTTCAAAAAGTCCTGACACCCAGCCCTCTGGAAAGGGTGCGTCGATTATCGTCCAGAGTCAGCGTTGCTGCAGCGCCAGACGGACGCCCAAAGCGCAGTAGATGCCGCCGACAACTTTGCCCTGCAATCGTAACACCGACGGATTTCGGCGCAGGAACGTGCCGAGCCGGCCAGCGCTCACGGCAAAGACGACCGTGCTGAAAAGGCCCAGTATGACGAAGATGACCCCCAACGCGGCCATCTGAAGCATCACCGATCCGTTTTCAGGCCGCACGAACTGAGGCAGAAAAGCGAGGAAGAACAGAGCGGTCTTGGGGTTGAGCACTTCGGTCAGGACAGCCTGTCGAAACGCCTTGCCGGCGGAGATCGCGAGCGCACCGGCCGCCGGGTTGGCCGGTGTTTTCTCGATGATCGCGCGAATGCCGAGATAAACCAGGTAGGCCGCGCCGATGTACTTGATGACGCTGAACAGCGTCGCCGACGCGGCGATGATCGCCGAGATGCCGATCATGGCCATGACGGTATGAAAGACGTCGCCGGCAGCGATCCCGGCGCCCGTCGCGATGCCGACCCTGGTTCCGGAACTCGTTGCCCGGGCGATCGTCAGCAGGGTGGCGGGGCCTGGAATGAAGACGAAGCCGAGCACGACCGCGATGTAGGCGATCAGGGTGGTCAGGTCGATCATTTGTTGGTTGCTCCCGTAAGCTGCGCCTTGCCCATCACTTTCAGCGCGAAGGAGTAGGTGTAGGCGATCTCTTCCAGCCGCGAAAACCGGCCGGAAGCGCCTGCATGGCCGGAATCCATATTGATCTTGAACAGAACCGGATTGTCGCCGCTCTTGCGGTCGCGCAGCCGGGCCACCCATTTGGCCGGTTCCCAATAGGTGACGCGCGGATCGGTGAGACCGGCCAGCGCCAGGATCGGCGGATAGTCGTGATCAGAGACATTGTCGTAGGGCGAATAGGCAGCGATCGTCCGATAGTCGTCGGCGGACGCGATCGGGTTGCCCCATTCGGGCCATTCCGGCGGCGTCAGTGGCAGGGTCGCATCGAGCATGGTGGTGAGCACATCGACGAAGGGAACCTCGGCGACGATGCCGCCAAAACAATCCGGCGCCATGTTGGCGACGGCACCCATCAGCATGCCGCCGGCCGAACCGCCTTGCGCGACGATACGGTCATGCGCCGTGTAACGCTCGGTGACCAGATGGCGCGCGACGGCGATGAAATCGGTGAACGTGTTCATCTTGTTCTCCCGCTTGCCGTCATCGTACCAGCCATAGCCCTTGTCCTTGCCGCCGCGAACGTGAGCAATGGCGAAGACAAAGCCGCGGTCGACCAGCGAGAACCAGTTGGTGTTGAAGGCGGCCGGCACGGTGATGCCATAGGAGCCGTAGCCGTAAAGCAGGCAAGGTGCGGATCCGTCCAGCGGCGTGTCGCGATGATGCAAAAGCGAGATCGGCACCAGTTCGCCATCGCTGGCCGGCGCCATCAGCCGCCGCGTGACATAATGGTCCGCATCATGGCCGGACGGCACTTCCTGGGTCTTCAGCAGCACCCGCTCGCGGGTGCGCATGTTATAGTCGAACACCTGCGCGGGCGTCGTCATCGACGAGTAGGAAAAGCGCATGATCTCGGTGTCGTACTCATAGGAACCCGACAGGCCGAGCGAGAAGGCCTCCTCGTCGAGGGACAGAAGATGCTCCTCGCCGCTGATACGGTCGCGCACCACAATGCGCGGCAGGCCTTCCTTGCGTTCGAGCCGGACCATGTGGTCCCTGAAGCCGATCACCGACAGGATCAGCCGGCCGGGCTCGTGCGGCACCAGTTCCTGCCAGTTGGCGCGCACGGGATCGCTCGCCGGCGCCGTCATGATCTTGAAGTCCTTGGCGCCGTCGGCATTGGTCAGGATGAAGAAGATATCGCCGCCTTCTTCCAGCTCGTATTGAAGGCCAACCTCGCGCGGCGACACCAGTTTCGGTTCGGCAAACGGATCGTCGGCGCGCATCAGGCGGTATTCCGAAGTCTCGTGATCGTTGATGCCGATCATGATCCATTCGTTGTTGCGGGTGCCGTCGACATTCATGAAGAAGCCGGGATCGGTTTCCTCATAGATCAGCCGGTCGCTGTCCGGGCTGTCGCCCAGCGCATGGAAGAGTACCTTGGACGGGCGATGGTTGGGATCGAGACGGGTGTAGAAGAAGCCGTCATTGCCTGCGTTCCAGACGCCTGAACCGCCGGTGTCGGGGATCTGGTCGGCAAGCTCCTTGCCATCGGCAAGGTCACGCACGCGAAGCGTGTAGAATTCGGAGCCCTTGTCGTCGAATGCCCATAGCAGCTTGGCGTGGTCGGCCGAATGGTCGACACCGCCAAGACGGAAATAGGCCTTGCCCGCGGCCTCCGCATCGCCGTCGAGCAGGATATGCTCGGCGCCGCCGTCGCGCGACATGCGGAAATAGCGCGGCTGCTCGCCACCAAGTTTAAAGGACGAGCCGTAGGCATAGGGCCCATCCTTCATCGGCACGGAAGAATCGTCTTCCTTGATACGGCCCTTCATCTCCTTGAAAAGCTGCTTTTGCAGTTCGACCGTGTCGGCCATCAGCTTCGACTGGTAGGCATTCTCCGCCTCGAGTTCTGCGCGGATCCCCGCATCGAGCAATGACGGGTCGCGGAACATCTCCTGCCAGTTGTCGGCCCGTAGCCAGGCATAGTCGTCGGTTCGCGTGATGCCGTGATGCGTGTCGGAAACCGGCCGCTTCTCGGGCGTTGGCGGGCTGACGATCGGAAATATGGATGTCTTGGTCATTGCATCTCGCTTTGCCAGTATCTTCAATGGGCCAGTATCTTGAAGGGCCATCTCGAATGGAGAAGTATCTTGAATGGCAAATGAACACGCCGATCAGGGCAGGTTCAAGAGCCGGAGCGTATGGGTTGTGTCGGCTCCAGGAGATGAGCCGGGAGGAGAGATGATGACTATTTGGTCTCGGACTGCTGCGGCTTTCGCCGTTGCTTCGCTAACTCTGGGCTTTGCCGGCCAGTCTCATGCGACCGTATTCGCGGCTTGGCAAGTGGCCAATGTCCCGTTCGGCGACACGCTCAATGTACGCAAATACCCTTCGGGCACATCCCAAAAGCAGGCGGGATATCCGAACGGTACCGTTCTGCAGATGACCGGGCGATGCACCGGCGGAATAAACCTGCTCGACATCGCCAACCAGCCGGCATGGAAGCAGGCACAAAAGATTCGCTATCGCTGGTGCGAAGTCTGGCATGATCCGGTCCAGAACGGCAATTTCGTCACCGGCTGGGCCTATGGCAAATACATCATCCCGCATTGATTGACGCGGCAGCAATCAGCCGATCGGTCGGATGACTGGCATGTCGCCTGATTGCTTGTGTATGACCACGGCAACCTGTGGTTTTGTGGGCAAATGCGAACAACCAATATTTCTCGAGCGATAGCCAAGCAAGATCAAACATTAAAACCCGTTTCGTGAGTTGCCACGAATGTAACGGCGATCTGACGTTGCGTCAGCTGCCGCCGACGGGAACGCGAAATATCGATAAATTACACAATGCACGAAAGATTGAAGCTGATCGCGGAACATTTGATCAATATCGTTCAATATAGCGCGAGGGGTGAATTGACTTACTTGGTCTGCACGCTCATTGATGTGCCCGCGACACGAATCGTAGAAACTCTACCTGCACAAAATTCGTGCGATGCCCTGCTTGTAAAAAAGGGCGCAGATCGATGTAACTCTTGTTGGGGACCGAAGACCATGGATATTGTCGAAACACCTTCCAGAAACAGCGATGCGCTGATCGAATTGACCGCCGATGTGGTGGCCGCCTATGTCAGCAACAATCCCGTGCCGGTCGGCGAACTGCCGAACCTGATATCCGATGTCCATGCCGCACTCGGGCGTGTGGGCGGAACCGCCGAACAGCCGCCTGCCGACAAGCAGAAGCCGGCGGTCAACCCGAAGCGGTCGGTTCATGACGACTACATCGTCTGCCTTGAAGACGGCAAGAAGTTCAAGTCGCTGAAGCGCCACCTGATGACCCACTATGACCTGACGCCGGACCAGTATCGCGAAAAGTGGAACCTCGACCCTACCTATCCGATGGTTGCACCCAACTATGCAGCTGCCCGGTCCCAACTCGCCAAGAAGATGGGTCTCGGCCGCAAGCGCAAAGCGCGGTAATTGCTGCCAGCCAGATCGGATCGACATCAACGGCGCCTTCGGGCGCCGTTTGATTTTTGCGAGCCGCGACGCGCGGATCGGGTCGGGAAGCGTCAGGCGGTCTGCTTGAGCGCTGCCTCGGCGTCGCGCTTGATGCGCTTGACCATCGAGCGAAGGCCGTTGGCGCGCTGCGGCGACAGATGTTCGTCGAGGCCGAGTTCTTTCAATGTCGCTTCCGCATCGGTCTTCTGGATTTCGCTGGCGGTCCTGCCGGAAAACAGCGCCAGCATGATCGCGACCAGCCCACGCACGATATGAGCGTCCGAATCGCCGGAGAAGGTGATGACAGGATCGGCTCCAGCTCCGCGTTCAGTGGTCAGCCAGACCTGGCTGACGCATCCCGGCACCTTGTTGGCGGGGCTGCGCTGCTCGTCCGGAAACGGCGGCAGCGCCTCGCCGAGTTCGATGACATAACGATAGCGGT